>DAOVLV010000215.1 GCA_030631085.1 Planctomycetales bacterium
ACCGGGCCGGACGACGCGAACCTTGCCGTTGCGAAATTCGACGCCGACGCCGAACTGTCCGACGTAATGGACGAGTTGCGGACTGCCCCGCTTCTGGCGGGACGACGAATCGTAATCGTCCGAGATGCCGACGCTTTCGTCCTCGAACACGCCGCAACACTGGCGAAATACCTCGCATCACCAGCCGGAGCCGCAACGCTGATCCTTATGCTCAATTCCTGGCCTCCGAAAACGCAGCGAAAAGATTCAGATACAAGCGAAGCCATCAAGGCATTGACCCAAATTGTCGGTAAGGTCGGCGAATTGATAAATTGCTCCGCGCCGTCGTCAGCCGCACTGCCGAAGTGGATTTCCCAAGCCGCCGAAACGCACGGTAAAAATATGGCCCCGCAGGCAGCGCGAATGCTGGCCGAATGGATCGGTGCCGACCTGGCCCGGCTCGACGGTGAAATCCGCAAACTCGTCCTTTACGTCGGCGACCGGAAGGAAATCTCGTCTGCGGACGTCTCTGCCGTCGCCGTCGCCACGGGCGGATATGAACCGTTCGCCCTGACGAACGCTATCGGAAAACGCGACACGCGCAAGGCGCTGACGATTCTGGCAGCCATGCTCACCAGCCGGGGCGAAGAAATCAAAACGCTCGGAATGTTGGCATGGCATGTGCGAAAAACCCTCGCCCAGACAGGGCGAAACGCCGCTGCCGCCGCAAAAATGCGACGCAACACCAGAAAACTACTCGCCGCAGACCTCGCCATCAAATCCGGCGCAGACTCGGCCACCACAATGCAACTGCTCGTAATGGACTTGTGTAAATAACTCAAATTGACCGGATACGTAGCACGGGCGTCTCGCCCGTGAATCCTGTGGGTACTTGGCTGTTTTCCCGCACGGGCGAGACGCCCGTGCTACACAAAAAGCAACTGGAGAAGAACATGAGTATTATCAAAATCGCCCTGGCACAGGTATCGGCGACGGACAACAGAAAAGAAAACCTCCAAAAAGCCTTCAGCCTCATGGAACAGGCGAAAGATCAGGACGCCTCGATCATCTGCTTCCCCGAAATGGCCTTCGACCCGTTCTTTCCGCGAGTCCGCACCGACAAGCGGTATTTCGACCTGGCCGAACCGATTCCCGGACCAATGGTCGAACAGTTTCAGGAAAAGGCCCGGTTACTGAACCTGGCCACCGTTATAAATATGTACGAACTGGCTGCGCCGGGAGAATACTACGATTGCTCGCCGGTGATAGACGCCGACGGCGCTCTGCTTGGCATCAGCCGGATGATGCACATCGCCGAACTGCCCAACTACAACGAAAAGTTCTACTATTGGGAAGGCAACACGGGCTTTCCGGTTTTCCAGACCCGCGACGCGAAGATCGGAATCGCCATCTGCTACGACCGCCACTTCCCCGAACAGATGCGGTCGCTGGCGCTCGGCGGAGCGGAGATTATCCTCGTCCCGACCGCCACGTCCACGCCGGCGCTGAAGCACATCTGGCACGTCGAGATGCAGGCAGCCGCCATCGCAAACCAGATGTTCGTAGCCTTGAACAACCGCGTCGGAACCGAGGGGGAAATGACCTTTTTCGGAAGGAGTTTCGTCGTCAACCCGCGCGGCGAGGTTATCGCACAGGCCAAGGAAAACGAAGAAGACCTGCTGGTGGTCGAACTGGACCTCTCGCTTATCGAGCAGACCCGCCGGGACCTTCCATTCCTCCGCGACCGCCGCCCCGACGCCTACGGCCCACTGATTGAGCAGGCGAAAAACAGGGACTAGGGATTTGGGACCAGGGACTGGGGAAAAACAGAAAATCCGTATTTTTGTTGGGTGCCATGCTTTTGCCCATAGCGAAGCGAAGGGCATAAGCATGTCGCGGGACAAAAACATGCCTACCCGCTTCGCGTGAAGGCATGGCACCCACCCAGCAATTCAGGTGGAACGGAATACCAGGAAAAAATTCGCAGTCCGCAATTCGCAATTTGATCTCTTGATCCGCAGGCCGATTTGATCAACGATCGCGGCCAATGAGCGAAAACACGAAAAATCCCCATGTCCCAAGCCGGCACTTGAGCGGAGCGAAAGTGCCGGAAACAAGCGAAGCGAAAGTGCCGGCACCGCTTTACTTCACCGGAAATGCCGGACGCTTCACACTCTATCAGGGCAACTGCCTCGAACTGATGCCGCTACTACCAGCCGAGTCCTTCGACCTCATCTTCGCCGACCCGCCATATTTCCTCTCCAACGGCGGAATCACATGCCATGCCGGGAAGATGGTCTCCGTCAATAAGGGCAAATGGGACCGCTCGATGGGCTTCGCCGGAAACTACGCATTCACGAAAGACTGGATTTCCCGCTGCCGGCGCCTCCTCAAACCCAACGGGACAATGTTCGTCTCCGGCACCAGCCACATTATCCACATCGTCGGAGCCGTGATGGACGAACTGGGCCTGAAAATCCTCAACGACATCACCTGGGTCAAGCCCAACCCGCCGCCGAACCTGTCCTGCCGGTACTTCACGCACGCTGCCGAGACGATTCTCTGGGCAGGGCGGGATAAAAAATGCCGCCACAAGTTCAATTACCAGTTGATGAAGCGCATCAACGGCGGCAAGCAGATGAAGAGCGTCTGGACGGATATAGAAACGCCCCGCCGGGATGAAAAAGTCTTCGGCAAGCACCCGACGCAGAAGCCGCTTGCCCTTCTGGAGCGGATAATCGCAGCCGCCAGCGACGAAGGCGACCTCATCCTCGACCCCTTCAGCGGCTCAGCCACAACAGGAATCGCCGCCGCGAGGATGAACAGACAATCCATAGGGCTGGAGATGGAAACGGAATTTCTGGATATCGGCGTTCACAGGTTCGTCGGCGTGCCACAGGCGGACAATCCCGACCGCATTCTCGATTTAGTAAAAGTACATGCTTCGGAAAATCCGGCTCCAACCGAACTTGCGCGTTGCTTGGGTATGACTGAACGCCAGGTGTATTACTACCGACAGGCGGCTTCGATACTCGGATTGCTTCGACGGTCAAAAAGCGGCTGGGCCTTGACTGAAATCGGAAAGACCATTTGCGAGAACAGTCAATCGTATGCCCGTTCACTTTTCGCGCAAAGGATACTGGAACTTCCGCTTGTTCAGTCAGCCATCAGGAAAAGCCGGAGGTATCGCACCAAGTCCGCGAAGTGCCGAATAGTGGCCGAGTTATTGTCTCGCAGCACCGCGTTGACCGGCTCAACCTGCAATCGGCGAGCACAAACACTACTTGCGTGGATAGATTGGTCACTGGCGGGGTGCCGTGGCCGCGGTGTTTGCGGCCACGCTGCAACCGATGTGAACGTGGTCGCAAACACAGCGACCACGGCACCGGTTTCTGGGCCGGTAAAACGAAAAGTTGGTGCAATGTCAACGGTTCGTTATATAATCGCGCACCATGAAACAATATGAAGCAGTCATTCGAACGTTGGAAAACCTGGCCGGACTGGCAACGTTAGGACAACTCTACGGTGAGGTGTTCAAAATAACCGACTGCAAATGGGGGACGAAAACTCCGCTTGCAAGCATCCGCCGCATCGTTCAAACGCGCAAAGAAATCTACAAGATAAAACCCGGCCTCTACGGATTGGCCACAAGGAAAAGCGAACACGTCTCTCGCGGCATCGTCGCGGAAACGGCGAAGAACAGGGATTCTGCCGAAGTGGTAAGCTTCGACCATACCTACTATCAGGGTTTGCTGCTCATCGTCGGAAAACTGAAGCGATTTAATTGCTGGTCGCCCAACCAGGATAAAAACAAGATGTTTCTGGACAGAACAATTGATTCGCTCCGCACCCTCAAGAAAATGCCTCGCTTCTCATACGAGAAGTTGGTGGATCGCAGCGCGACCGTCGATGTTATCTGGTTTAATGAGCGCGGAATGCCGAGCAGTTTTTTTGAGATTGAACACAGCGGCGACATCCAAAACTCGCTGCTCAAGTTCAACGACCTGCAGGATTTTCACACTCGAATGTTCATCGTCTCAAACACCAAACGCCGCAAAGAGTATGAAAGCAAAATCAAATACTCCTCGTTTCGGGATATTGCAGGCAGGGCGAAATTTCTTTCCTTCGATTGGCTCGTGAAGGAATACGAGCACACCGTCGAGGCAAGCGGCGCAGAAGTAACCCTCTGATTCTGATGTTGTAATCGAAGCCCGGAACGGGCGACAGAATTGTAGCCCAGGGCGTAAGCCACGCCGTAGCCTTTTGGCGAAGGCGGGCAGTGGAGCGAAGCTTGTGGGTGCTTTGCGACATTGCACATCCAGCACCCACAACCTCCACTCCGTTCCGGTCGCCACAGGCGACTCGACTGGGCGAGTTGAAGGCGCCACCCGAAATAAGCCCCCGGCACTGCCGGGGGATATATATGCTCCGGCGTTTCAACATTATTCCCTTTCGCCGCATTATCCCCCCGCATTGCGGGGGGCTTGTTCGCATCTGCGCGCGCAAACGCGAACGTAAAAATCGGGGGGACGAAAAATTCCAAAAAAACTTTTCCTAAGGCCACCAAGGACTTACGACGTCGCAATCCGATTTCTGTTCGCCTTTGCGCGCGCAAACGCGAACGCAAACGTTAATATAGAAAGG
>DAOVLV010000027.1 GCA_030631085.1 Planctomycetales bacterium
CTCCGCCAAGGGGCGCTGAGATCGCGTATCTTCGCGGAGAGGCCGCCGAAAGGACAAGCAGGTATCCCGAAGCGTTAGCGTGTTACCAGAAGGCCCGCGCACTGGACCCGTCCAACGATTCGTACTTAATGGCATCGGCTGAAGTGCTGGTGTCAATGGGAAAGCCCAAAGGTGCGCTGGAACTTCTGGAAATCCGCCTCCAGCGGATCGGAACGGAAAACGAACCGTCGGTGCTTATTCTCGCAGGCGAAGTTGCGATGCTGACAGGGAACTATGCCAAAGCGGTCGATTTTTTCCAGCAATACCTTGATATGAAGCAAAGCGACAACCCCCAAAAGTCTCAAAGGTCCATACGGAAATCGTTGGCCAAGGCTCATTTCTTCGCTGGAAATTACAGACAGGCCATTGAGTCGCTCAAACTGATTAGTGATTCAACAACCTCACGGTCTCCCGATAAACCGGCATCAACGTCTTGTTGGGTTTATATCATGATCGGCGACAGTTACATGGCGTTAAATCGTTCGCGCGAGGCGAAGGTTGCATATGAATCAGCCATAAAAATCGAACCTTCTGAGCCAAAGATATGGTTGTCTCTGACCAAGGCTTGTGTTGCCTGCGGCGACGGGCGTCGCGGGATCGTCGCCGGGTTGCGGGCGATGGAACTGACCGATAACCACACAGGCTCCCAGGGTGCCGCCGACAGGATGGAAATATCCATAGCAACCGCCTGTGCGATGCTGAAGGAAAAACGCCCTGCCGACGCGATGAGGGTTCTTGCGACCTCGGCCAGGGAGCATCCGAACGACCCGATGTTGTGGTGCATGTTGGGCAGGTGTTACTCGGCACAGGGGCGGAGTGATCGTGCAGCGGCGTGTTATATGGCGGCACTACGGTCAGACCCGAAGCACAAACTGGCAAAGACCCTGATGACATCGACTCTCGGAAGCAAGTTGCGAACATCAAATCCGTAGATTCAGGAACAAACGGTGACGACAGCAAAACGAGTAGGACTGGCAAGCGTGGTGTTGATTTCTCTTGGCGCCAGCGCCGCATACTACGCTACCGCAATGATGGTGCGGGGGTACGAGGTACACACACAAACACTGGGATACCTCGTACTGGGTCTGATCGCCGCACTGACCAGCCTGATCCTGGTGGTCTTCTGGCGAAATGTTCATCGCACAGTCAGCAGCATCGCATCGCAACTGGAACAAATGGCCGAAAAACGTCAGATCGGACTGATGATGATCGAAGGAAACGACGAACTGGCACAGATTACCAGGCCTCTGAATCGCTTCCTGTCCGTAGTCAAGGACGAGATTGGACGACTTCGATCCGAAAGTCGAGAACTGCAAATCCAGTCCCGTATCGCCGACGCGGAGAAGAAACACACCGAGGCGATTGTCTTTTCCATCTCCGATGCGGTTATCGTTACCAACCGGTTCGACGAACTGATTCTCGCCAATGAATCCGCCGAAAAACTGATGGGTTTCAGTCTGAAACACAGCATCAGGAAGAACATCGACCATGTGATTCACGACGGTATGCTGGTGAGGTTGATACGTGAGACCCGAAGCGGAGGGCGCGGCGGGGCGCAAGCGGCCAAGCATGGTGATCGCAAGCATCGTTTAATACGCAAGGTAGTCGAGCACACTATCGACCAGAAGGGTCAGCCACATACTTTCAGCGCGACCCTTTCTTGTGTGATGACTCATGAGGGAAAGGTTTCCGGCGTGGTTGCGGTCCTGCACGACGTAACGCGAGAGAAGGAAATCTCGCAGATGAAGACTGATTTCGTCTCCAACGTCTCACACGAACTTCGCACACCGCTCTCGTCCATCAAGGCATACGTGGAGATGCTCCTGGACGGCGAGGTTACCGACGAAAAAAACCAGCGAGAATTCTACGAAATCATCGCCGGCGAGGCGGACCGCCTCGGACGACTCATCGAAAACATACTCAATATTTCGAGGATCGAGTCCGGCGTCGTACGCGTCGTACGTGAACCGATGAGCCTGACGGAAGTGTCCAAAAAAGCACTCGACGTGGTGGTACCACAGGCAAAAGCCAAAAACATCACACTGATCGACCAAATGGTTCCGGTCTATCACCAGATCGAAGCCGACAGGGACATGATCTACCAGGCCGTTCTGAACCTGATAAGTAACGCCGTCAAGTACACCCCGGTCGGTGGGACGGTAACTGTTGCGACAAGCGTGGACGAGCGCCGGGGCGTAGCCGTCTGCGAAGTTACCGATACCGGCGTGGGAATCAACAGCGAAGACCTTCCGCATATCTTCGATAAGTTTTACCGAGTGCAGGGACACTCGAAAATGGCAAAAGGAACGGGACTCGGATTGACACTGGCCAAGCACATTATCGAGTCCGTCCATGATGGGAAGTTGTCGGTTACCAGCGAAGCCGACGGCGGAAGCACGTTCAGTTTCGAGTTGCCGATTGTGCAATAGTCTCGCCGCCGGGCTTTCGGGGCTTAGCGAGCAGGAGGAGTAAAGTGAATATGCATGAAAATACCGAAAAGACGCCGCAAAAAATACTGGTCGCCGACGACGAAGCACACATCCTCCACGTAGTTACCATGAAACTGAACCACGCTGGATACGAGGTTATCACCGCAATGGACGGCGAGGAAGCGCTCGAACTGACCCTTGCCGAAAAGCCCGATATGATCATCACCGATTTCCAGATGCCTTACATGACGGGACTGGAGTTGTGCTTGCGCCTTCGTCAGAACGAACAGACCAGAGATATTCCCGTCCTGATGCTGACCGCTCGCGGATTCGATATAGAAGAGCACGAAATGGCGACAGCGGGAATCCGCAACGTCATCAGCAAACCCTTCAGCCCTCGTGAAGTGCTGCGCAGCGTGCAGCACCTCCTGGAGGACGATTGTGCCGAGCAACTAACGGAGACGACCTGATGGAGACCCATTCGCAGCAAAAAACCGAAACGCTCGCAGAAAGTTCGGAACCTTCGCCTCGAACGCAGCGACAGGTTCTTCCAGAGGAGTTTTTTCTCAAACGCCTGGCCGAAAAACTGCGAGAACTGGGGTTGAGCGTATCGTTCTGGGACACCTCCGGTTCGATACTGACTGCGCCGAGTTTTCAGGGACAGTACTGCTGCGAGATGTGCGGGCAAAAGGGGTTTTGTCTGGAAGCGCTAAGCCGACTGGCACAAAAGGTCTCAAAACAGGGACACCGGGAGATTACTACGTCGCCGAGCGGATGCTGCATCTTCGCGGTACCACTGCAATCGCGACGCAGGCTAATCGGAGCGGCAGTAGCCGGTTTCCCCACTTTGGGGACAATTGAAAGCGAAGAATTCATCCGCGCCTGCGACAGGACGCATCTCGACACGGAAATCATGGCCACGTTGTGTCGCCGGGAATCGGTGTTCACAGAACGCCAGGCCCAAAGTATGTGCAGTATCCTCGAATGGATAATCCAGGCCGAGCAGGCAAAAGAGGTAGCAAAGGAAGAACTGGGAACGCTTTCGACCAATCTGGCAAATACCTACGAAGAACTGTCGCTGCTTTACAGCATAAGCAGATCGATGAAGGTAACGCACGGAACGACGGAATTTTTCGAGAATCTCTGCGGCGAGATACTGGAAGTGATGCATGTTCAGGCTTCGGCGGTAGTGCTGCATACTCGCCAGAGCAACGATTCCGACGACCAGATCGTCTCGGCGGGGAATCTACCCATACCGGTCAAGCAACTTGTCGAAATCTCCCGGCAGTACATTGAACCTCGAGCCGCGAAACCACAGAAGCGAAATTTGACGAGCGGAACCGGTAATAGAAACCCATCTACCACGATAGTCGATAACCGGTTCTCCGAACAGGCGGAACATCTTGGCGATGGGATTGAACGGATACGCACTCTCGTGGCTGCACCGCTGGTAATATCAGACCAGTACTATGGCGCCGTAATCGCCTTCAACAGGATTGACGGGGATTTCGACAGCGTCGATCTGAAACTAATCTCTTCCATCGGCGGTCAGGCGGCGATTTTTCTCGAAAACCACCATCTTTATGAAGACGTCCAGGACCTGTTGATGGGTTCGCTGCATGCTCTGACTGCCAGTATCGACGCGAAAGACCCGTACACCTGTGGACATTCACGACGCGTCGCGATTGTTTCAAGAAAACTGTCGCAATTATTCGGCTTTGATGAGCATCATGCCGAAAGAGTATATCTTGCCGGACTGATGCACGACATCGGTAAAATCGGTATTCCCGAAGCCGTACTGCGAAAACCGGGAAAACTGACCAGTTCGGAATACGAAACCATGCAGCGCCATCCCGAAATCGGAGCGACGATATTGAGCGGTATCCGCCAGATGGAAGACCTTATTCCCGTCATACTCCACCATCATGAGCGTCTCGACGGAGGTGGATACCCATCGGGTCTGTCGGGCGATGAAATTCCCATCGAAGCGCTGATCGTGGGGTTGGCAGACAGTTTCGATGCGATGACCTCGTCGAGAACGTACCGCGACACTATGCCCCTGACCACGGTCATCACCGAAATTCGCCGGTGCAGCGGTACGCAGTTTGACCCGCGATTGGCCGAATTGCTCTTGTCACTGGACCTGGAAGATTTTCTGACGCAAATCCGCGCAACCGGAACAGGCGACCCGAAAGTATCAGGCAAATCGCAAAATGTAAAAATGATCGCCTAAAGCGAAAGTTATCTTACAACCAGGAAAAACAATGAAAATCACTGAAGAAAGTTACGGACAGGACGCCATTCTTGTTTGCAACGGAGAACTGACGGAGGATTCTCTCGATGCCTTCAGGCACGCCGTCGAACAGATCGAACACCGCAACAACGAAGGGTCCGATCAGTCGGACGCCGTCGCCGACCTGGTGCTGGATTTCGAAGCGGTTCCTTTTATAGATTCTGCCGGACTGGAGTACCTGCTCGACCTCCAGGAAAAGTTCACCGAAAAACTCGGACGAGTCAAACTCGCCAACCTCAACGAAAACATCGCCGGGATACTCAGTATTACCCGACTGGATAACGCCTTCGAGCGGTTTAAGGACGTCCCCGAAGCCGTCAAAGCAGTATAAAAAAGCAATCAGCAGTCAGCAGTCAGTAAAAAACTGAATGCTGATTTAGGAATAACGATGATTACGATTGGAAGCGATCAGAAACTGCAATTAGGTCAATTGCTCATCAAAAGCGGCGCTGTTACCGAAGAGCAATTGTCCGAAGCGCTCAGTATCCAAAAGTCCAGCAGCGAGAATCTTCTGCTGGGGGAGATACTGCGGGAACAGAAATTCTGTTCGGAAGAGCAGATTCTCGAAGCCCTTGCACTGGGTTACGGCGTCCCCTTCGCCCGCGTTTCCGGTAAGATTGCCGACCCGAAAATCATAGAAGTCCTGAGCAGGGATTTCGTCGAAAAACATTGCGTCCTGCCTCTGTTCAAGGTCCGCGACGTGCTGACGATAGCGGTAACCGAACCGGCCAATGTATTCCTGATAGAAGAAATTGCTCGCATCACGAAATATCGGGTGCAGATCGTCTGCGCCACTGCCAAAGATATCCGCGCCACACTCCAGACGCACCTGCCGGCGGCCAACGTCTTCGTTATCGACGACATTGTGGATGACGTCAGCGCCGGGGACCTCGCACTGGTGGAAGAACAAATCGAGGAGATAACAGACCTGGAAGCCGCCGCCGGGGACTCACCCGTAATCCGGATAGTTAATTATCTTATTTACAATGCCGTCCGTGAAAACGCATCCGACATCCATATTGAACCGGACGACAAGGCTCTGCGCATCCGCTTCCGCGTTGACGGGCGATTATATGAAAAAATGCACCTGCCGCACAAACTCCTTCCCGCCCTCGTCAGTCGGATCAAGATAATGGCCGGTCTGGACATCTCCGAACGCCGCCTCCCGCAGGACGGCGGAATCCACGTGGTAATGGAAGGTCGCACAATCGACCTGCGAGTTTCTACGCTGAACGGAAAGGCCGGAGAGAAAGTGGTTATCCGCATTATCGATAATCGCAATATCCTGGTAAATCTCGAGAAACTTGGTTTTACATACGAAACCCTCAAGCGGTGGCGTAAGGTTATTTCCGTCCCTAACGGTATCGTCCTGGTAACAGGTCCGACCGGAAGCGGGAAATCCACCACGCTCTACAGTGTGCTGAAGGAACTCGACAACGAAGAAGTGAACCTTTGCACCATCGAGGATCCCATTGAGTTTAACCTGCCGAAGGTAAACCAGTTTCAGGTTAACGAAAAAATCGGTTTCACTTTTGCCAGCGCGTTGCGTTCGTTGCTCAGGCAGGACCCTGACATTATTATGGTCGGTGAGATTCGCGACTCGGAAACATCGCAGATCGCAGTCCAGGCCGCTCTTACCGGACACCTGGTACTGGCTTCACTCCACACCAACGACGCTCCCGGTGCGATTACCAGATTGCTTAATATCGGCGTCGAACCGTACCTTGTATCGGCTTCATTGGCCGGAGTGCTGGCACAACGCCTGGTCCGCAAGATATGCACAAACTGCAAGGAATCCTACGAACCACCGATTAATATCCGTCGCGCGGTCGAGCACTTTGCAGGAGAGGTTGAAACATTTTTCCACGGTGTCGGATGTAGCAAATGCCGAAACAGCGGGTGCTCCGGTCGAATCGGAATCTACGAACTACTGGCGCCCAACGACGTCATGCGCGACAACATTACCGCTACACCCAGCATAAATGAACTCCGCCGACTGGCGACAGAATCCGGTATGGTAAGCCTGCGAGCCGACGGTATGGAAAAAGTCAAAGCCGGTATCACCACCGTCGAGGAGATTTTCCGCGTTACCGAGGCAGGATAAGCAAACCCGAAAGGACTCTCAACGATATGCTTAAAACAATAGACGACATGTTCGAACTGGCAGCAGAACGCGGCGCGAGTGATATCCTGTTTACACCGGGTGTCCCACCGGCAATCTGGATAGTCGGGGAAATGGAAATCACCGAATTCGAATCGATGAAACCTGAACAAATCGAAGAAATCTTCATGCCGCTGCTGACGGATGAACAGGCCCAGACGCTCCAGACCACCGGCGACGTGGATTTTGCAGTAGGCAAGCGTGGTATAGGACGTTTTCGCATCAACATCCACCGCCAGCGGGGTACGCTCAGTGCAGCCATGCGGTTTATCCCGCACGAGGTCCCGGATTTTGAGCAGTTAAATCTCCCGCCACGCATCATCGAGTTCGCCAGACTACCGCGTGGGCTGGTGCTGGTAACGGGCGGGTCCGGAACGGGTAAAAGCACAACGCTCGCCTCCATAATCGAACATATAAACCGCAACTACGGTTATCACATAATCACGCTGGAAGACCCCATCGAGTACACTTTCCGGCACAAGAGGAGCCTTATCGAGCAGCGTGAGATCGGTGTGGACAGTTGCTCTTTCGCCTCGGCGCTTCGCCACGTCGTTCGCCAGAAGCCGGACGTGGTGTTAATCGGGGAGATGCGCGACCTGGAGACGATCTCAGCGGCACTGACTGCCGCCGAAACGGGGCACCTGGTGCTGGCGACGCTGCACACAACCTCGGCGGTGCAGACGATCGACCGTATCATTGACGTTTTTCCCGCCTCTCAACAGGGGCAGATTCGCATCCAATTGTCGGTTGTGCTTCAGGGAGTCGTCTGTCAGACGCTTCTTCACGACCAGCTAAACGACGGCCTGGTTCCCGCCGTTGAGATAATGATGCCCACACCGGCAATTCGCCGGGTGATACGCGACAACGAAACACACTTACTTGCCGGGATGATCGAGACCGGTCAATCGCTGGGGATGCAGACGATGGACATGGCGATTTCGCGACTCGTCGCCGATAACCGGGTTACCGCCAATGACGCCCTGGCGAACGCGCAAGACCCCGAAAAAATGAAACGACTCCTGGCAGCATAATACGGAGCATAAAAATGGCACAGTTCACATATCAAATCAGGGACAGCAGAGGCATGACCGGTAGCGGGACGTTAATCGCCGCCGATCTGTCTGAAGCCTCAAGCCTGCTGCGGAGTGAAGGTAACATCATCATCGACCTGCGTGAACATGACGAATCGACCGTGTTGGCCGGAACGAGCCGGACAAAAAAGGCACACGCCAACCATGACGAGGTTATCTTCTTCGCCAACCAGTTGGCCGTTATGGTCGATACTGGCGTCCCGCTACCGGACGCACTGGACTGCATCGCCGAGCAGGTCGATTCGGACGGCTTTCGCGTCGTGGTAACCGACCTTGCCGAACAAGTCAAAGGCGGGGTGGATTTTTCATCCGCACTGAACAGATACCCGAAAATCTTCGGAAAACTCTTCGTGGCAATGATAAAGGCTTCAGAAGCGTCGGGGACAATGGGGAAAATGCTCCAGGAAGTCGCCGAGTACCTCCATCGACAACGGGAAATACGCAGGCGGGTCAAGGGAGCGGCTGCATATCCGATTGCGATGCTCGGCTTCTGCGTTGTGGTAGTCATCGCCATGCTGGTATTTATCCTTCCGAAGTTCGAAAACATCTACGCCGGTAAATCCGCCGTGCTTCCCGCACCGACCAAATTCCTACTGGCGCTGTCGAGTGGGCTTGTCGAACATTGGGCGTACATCCTTCTCGGCGCATCGGCTGTGATAGCAGCCTGTTATGTGTATTTTCAAAGCCCCGACGGTAAAGTTACACTCGATAAAATTCGTATCAACATGCCGGTTCTGGGAAGCATGTTCCGCCTAAGCGCCTTGGCAAGGTCTCTGCGAACGTTTTCCACAATGATCTCTTCGGGCGTCAGCGTGCTCGATGCGATGACAATAACGTCGGAGGTTTCCGGAAATGTCTTCTACGCACGAATCTGGACCGGATTGGGCGAGAGAATAACCGAAGGGGCAGGTCTGGCTGAAGAAATGACCAAATACCACCTTATCCCTCGCAGCGTTACTCAAATGATCGCTGCCGGGGAAAAAACGGGAAAACTCGCACCGGTGCTGAAGCGACTCGCCGCCTTCTGCGAAAAGGACCTCGAAACCTCCATCAAGACCACCACCAGTTTCATCGAACCGGTGATGATCGTCGTGATGGGTGGAATCGTCGGAGGAGTAGCCCTGGCGTTGCTGCTGCCAATCTTCTCTATCTCAAAAGTAGTAGCCGGATAAAATCATAAGCAGCGGACGTGAGTCAATTGTTATTCTCGTGTTCTGACGGGCGCGGGGTTTTGGGTACAACCACGTTCATCTCGCATTCAGCGGCGATATCGAGAAACTCCTGACCCTGGAGTTGTTCCAGGTGTTTGCCTTTGCCTTTGAGTTTCTCATTGAACTTGATGCACTTTTCCTGCATCGCCTCGTGTGTATCGGCGCTCCCGCCGACAATACGAAAGTTCTCGCCGCGTGTCGCGCGGATATGACCGTCGTCGTTATCCAGGCCGATGCCCAGAAGCATCGCCTTCTTTTCAGTTTCGGGAATTCTCACTGCTACCTCTCATCATGTATTGTCCGGTACCGGTATCCATTGTATCGGTAGTCTGCCCGCAATGCCAATACCCATAAGCAGAAATGATTAGAGAGTGCTTAAGGTCAACCGCCCGGAATTCCTTTAGCGGGACACTTATGGTTTGCTTTTTCTCTTCTTCCCGACCGGCTTGAGGTCTTTGACCTTGGGGTCCTTCAGCGAATATGCGTTGTCGTAGATGTCTGTCTTGCCGAGGTGCCTGATGGCCTCCCTATCCGAGCCGTGACAGAACCAGTTGCTATAGACTTCGGCCTTCTGCCGGGGCAGTCCGCGGATCACAATGGCTGTGTTTTCGGCCCGGAACGTGTTGTGGTGAAACTTCATCCAGTCCCCGGCGATGTTCGTACCGTCCCCACGGGCCCGCCCGCCGTGCATGTCGAAGCAGTGGCTCAGCGAAACGCCCATCTCCACGTTGTTGGCGGCCTCGTATCCGCTGCCGGGCCGGCCTGTTCCCGCGATGGAGTGCCGGTTGTAGTTGAAGAGGTTGTAATCAATCAGCGAAAATGCCGTGTTGTGGCATATCCCGTACCCCAGGCCGTTGTACTGGTTGTGGTGAATGTAATTGTGGTGGATGTGGTGCTTGTCGCCGGACTTGAGGTTGATAGCAGCGTGGCTCCATGCCGACAACTCGCAGTTGTCAATCTCCAGCCCCGGCTGCTCCGTGAGAATTCCGTTGGAAGTCGGGAATTTATAGTAGTATTTGTGCCCGCGTGCTTTACTGCTGAACGAGCGTCGGTGGTGCTCCAGTCGCCGCTTTGGTTCTGGTCCGCGTAGCCGAAGTCCGGTGACGCGCACGTTTGGGCCCGTCGTCCTGATCATCGGGCTGGTCTGGAACGCGTCGCTGAAGATGATCGCCCCGAGCGAACCATCCTGCCCCCGGTTGCCGGCCAGCGTAACACCTTCGGGAATCTCGATGACGGTCTTTTCGGTGTAGGTGCGTACTGTGAGGTCTATCTCGACGTCTCCGGTAAGATAGACCACCTGGCCCTTTCTGGCTTTCTTGAGGGCGGCCAGAAGCCTATCCAGTGTTCGGGGCTGGTAGTCCCCTTTGGTTACGATTTTCTTGTATCCCGGTCCCCCGCCGATCGGCCCGCGAGCGTCCGGCTTGGCGCCGTATATCTTCCCACCAATCTGAACCCAGGTCTGCCCCAGCCCTTTTTGCCCAAGTTTAACGACCGTCTCTTTCTCTTTTACTCTTTCGGCCCCGAGGTGAGCCTGGCAGGCTATCAACCCGCCCATA
>DAOVLV010000231.1 GCA_030631085.1 Planctomycetales bacterium
GTCCACGACGGACTTACCTCTAACAGGTTCGACCTGAGGGCTGCGGTTCGCATCGCGCAAATCATCCGCAGGGAACAAATCGAGTCGGTAATCATCGTCGATACGTTGCGAAACGGGATGCTTTTCACAGCCCTCGGTTCGCTGCTGAGCGGGCGAAACGTCAGGATAATCTGCTGGTGCCATTCCGTCCCCGGCGGGCAGGCAGGACGATTCGTTCGTCGGCTCCGATGGTACAGATCCGCCGGGCTGCTGAATGACGTTGTGTGCGTCAGCCAATACCTGCGCGAGGAATTAATTTCTCAATGCCTGTCGCAACGGGACGTTTGCGTCATCCATAACGGTATTAATCTGTCGCGCTTCACGTGTCACGGGCGTCCCGCCCGTGAAAAAAGAAAACATGGCCGAGACGGCCATGCTACGTGCCTGCCTCTGCCGGCAAATAAGCATATTATCGTCCAGGTCGCTAACGTCGTACCGGACAAGGATTTCCAGACGTTGATAGAGGCCGCTGCGGGCCTGGCGAAAAGGCGCGACGACTTCCAACTTGTCCTCATCGGCGAGGGGACCGACGGACCGGAAATCGCCCGCGTCATAGAGCAGGCCGGCGCCGGCGAATTTATTACACCGGTGGGCAAGCGTGAAGACGTTCCGGAAATACTGGCCTCGACGGATATGCTCGTGCTTTCGACGAAAACCGAGAGTTTCGGTATCGCGGTGCTCGAAGCAATGGCTTCAGGCCTTCCTGTCGTCGCCAGCGACGTGCCCGCGCTGCGAGAAGTTTTTACGCACGAATCCGAAGGGCTGAAGGTCCGCCCCGGCGATGCCGATGCGCTTGCAGGGGCGATCGAACGCCTGCTGGATGATGAAACCCTCCGGCAGCAACTGGGCGATACCGGTCGAAAACGAGCGGAAGAATTCACCACGGAACGAATGGCCGATAAGTTCTATCAGATGCTGAACAACAGTAGTAGGCTGGGACGGAGCGAAGCGTAGTCCCACCTTTTTCGAGAAAGTAAAGGTGGGCCTATCGGCCCAGCCTACGCCTGCTGACGGATTTGTGAAATGCGGATACTTCACATAGAAAAGATGCTTTTTCGCACCAGCGGCGTAACGAGTTACGTTCGCGGGCTGAGCGATTATCAACGCCGGCGCGGGCATGAAGTGTGCAGTTTCGGCTGCGCAGGCCCCGACGAACCGACCGACCGGGTGCGATATTTCGACTTCACAAAGACGCGAAATCCCCTGACACTTCTGCGAATGATCCATAACCGCCAGGCGGCGGCGGACTTATCCCGTTTCCTGCGAAACCGGCGGGTCGATATCGCGCATGTGCACAATCTCTATCACCACCTCACGCCATCCGTTCTCGAAGTTCTGTCAGCCCGACGGATCCCAATCGTTATGACGGTGCATGACTACCGCCTGATGTGCCCGACGAAGCATTTTCTACGCTCCGACGCGGTGTGCCTCCGCTGCCTGCCGAACCGGTTCTACCATGCCGCAAGCCCAAAGTGCGCGGGCTTGGGCGGGATCGCGCTGGCAATCGAAAGTTACATCCAGCGATTCTTCCGTCGCTACTATCAGCCAATAGAACTGTTCCTCTGCCCGACGCAATACATGCGGCAAACACTGCTGAAAACGCATCTTCCCGCCAATAAGTCAGCCGTTCTGCGAAATATCGTCGAGCCTATCGCCCTGCCGAGAGATGAAAAACAGTCGGATTGCGAAATTCTGTTCGTAGGCAGATTGACTGTCGAAAAATCGCCTCATCTCATGCTCGATCTCGCCCGTCTGCTGCCGGAAGCGCATATCGTTATCGTCGGAGAAGGGCCCCTTCTGGGAAAACTTCGCGACAAAGTCGCCACCGCCGGCCTGACAAACGTAACCATTACCGGGCACGTCAATCACGAGGATTTGGGGGCGTATCTGGCGCGGGCGACTACTGTGGTCGTTACGAGCCGGTGGATAGAAAACAGCCCCCACGCTATGCTTGAGCCGATGCTGGCCGGTCGATGCGTAATCGTACCGGACCATCCGCCGTTGCGCGAGTGGATAAGCGACGGCCTGACAGGACGACTTTTTCGCCCCGGCGACGCCGACTCGCTCGTAAAAGTCGCCAAAGAAGTTCTAGGCCACCCGGAAAGCCGCAAAAAAATCGCCCATGCCGGAAAAACGCTTGTTGACCAACGGCATAATCCAGAGCATATAATTAGCCAACTGGACAAATTTTACGAGGACGCTATCGACCGATGCGCATTGCGATGATTGGTTCCCGTGGTATTCCCGCTGCATTGAGCGGCGTGGAGCGCGTGGTCGAGGAATTGACGGTCGAGTTGACCGCCCTCGGACACGAAACGCTCGTCTATGCCCGCCCGTGGTACATCCGAGAGCAAAACCGACCGCTATGGGAAAAAGACGGCTTGGTGATAACAACTCCCGGACTGGCCGGTAAAAGCGCCGATGCGCTGACTCACACCGCCACCGCCATGTTCGACGTGCTCCGGCGAAAGGTCGATGTGGTGCATATCCATTGCGCGGGACCGGCATTGTTGAGTTTTCTCCCGTGGGCGGCATCGCTGCCTGTAGTCTTCACCGTCCACGCGCCGGAATGGAGCCGGGCGAGGTGGTCGCGCCTGGGAAAGATGGCGCTGAAAGCAGGGTTAAATTGCGGAATGAAATTCGCCTCCGATGTCAGTGCAGTTTCCCTTAATCTTCGCGATTTTCTGACCGATGCCTATAATAGAGAGGTTGAATATATCCCCAACGGCGTTCGTTCAGTCAAACCGCGCCGTCCTGAGCGAATAACCGGCTGGGGTCTGAAGCCCCAGGGATATTGCCTCTACGTCGGAAGGATCGTACCGGAGAAGCGCCTGGACCTGCTGGTTCGCACCTGGCGTGAGAAGAAAATCGCCGTACCGCTTGTAGTGGCCGGCGACGGGAAGCAGGAACCGGCCTACGAAGAAGCGTGCAGACGCGAAGCGAATGAACTGGTCCGCTTCGTCGGGCCCAGGTTCGGAGACGAACTGGCCGAACTGTACAGTAACGCCGCCGTAGTGGTCCAGCCAAGCGAACTGGAAGGGATGTCGCTGGTGCTGCTGGAATCGGCTTCATACGGACGGTGCGTAGTGGCGCGGGATATGCCCGCTACGCGCGACGCGCTCGGCGACGGGGTAGTAACGTTCGGAGACGATTCGACCGATGCGCTCGGCGAGGCAATTGTAAAATGCCTCAATGATCCCAACCTGAGCCGAGAAAAAGGCGAAGAGGCGAAACGACGGGTTACGGAACTGTTTTCCTGGCCTGCAATCGCCCGACAATATGAAAGACTCTACAAATGCGCAGCGCAGAAATGACAATGACCCTCGACCCTCCGGCTCCGGCGCCCGTGCCCGCACTCGCGCCCGCGCCGGAACAACAACTCTCGTCCGTCCTGGATGAAGTCAATAGCAAAGACGCCGAGTATCTCCTGCAAAGCGCCAATCACTTTTACGATTCCACAAAGCGCGTCTTCGACATCGTAGCCGGAACGGTCATGCTGGTCCTTTCGATGCCGCTGATGATCCTGGCTGCAATGGCGATAAAGGCAACCTCAAGAGGGCCTGTATTCTTCCGCCAGAAACGTACCGGTCTGGACGGCGGGACTTTCACGATGTACAAATTTCGCAGCATGTGCGACGGGGCAGAAGAGTCCAGACCCCTTCTGGAAAAACTCAACGAAAATAACGGACCCGCCTTCAAGATTAAACGCGACCCGCGAGTAACACGCATCGGACGTTTTCTCCGTCGCAGCAGTATCGATGAACTTCCCCAGTTAATTAACGTTCTTGCCGGCAGGATGTCGCTGGTCGGTCCCAGACCATTACCGGTCGCCGAAGCCGGAAATATCCGGGGCGCGGGGCGGCTCCGAACAACCGTCAAACCCGGACTGACGTGCCTGTGGCAAATATCAGGACGGAATGAACTGACATTCAAGCAATGGATGCACATGGACCTGTACTACATCCGCCATCGCAGCCTGCTGCTCGACCTGATAATCATCGTGCAAACCATCCCCGCCGTCCTGTCAACACACGGAGCTTATTAGTAGTCAGTAATCAGTAGCCGGTAGTCAGTAAAAAAAACAGCAGAAAAAACCCGATGCCGTTTTTTTCTTTTCCTGACCACTGGCTACCGAATACCGACTACTACTTCATCCCCCCCCCTGCTGTGCCGATAAGGGTATTGTCCTGTCATCAGGAGGCGTTTGCGAGCGACGAGAAGCATGGGCAATCTGACCAATTTCACTGAAGGAATGCGTGCATACCGCAGCGGCGATTATCCCGCCGCTGTCGATATCCTCAATACCATGACCGGTCGAGAAGACCTCCGGGGTAA
>DAOVLV010000404.1 GCA_030631085.1 Planctomycetales bacterium
AAATCACAGCGGCCAACGCCGCCAACACCATACTTGTTGTTCTCGTTACCGACATTTTCTATCTCCTTCTTTTCCCTTGAATTTCGATAATATCGATTCTTTCAGCGACTATGCATACAGGTCGTCGTGGATTCCCTGGGCTGGGCCTTTCCGCCTGGCATCGTCTCGCTGGACAATACCCACCGGCGGCGTGATATTTACTTCAGCAACTCCTGCTTTCATGATGATTCCTTTCCTTTTTGCTTTGTTTTTCCTTTTTGCTTTGTTTTAATCGTTTCGCGATAGACGTCCATCGGGGTCCCAACCTTCACCGGCGTCTTTGCCGTCCGGTCGTAGAGGTACAGGATAATGTACTCCAGTTTTCCGGCGACCGGGCAGGTAAAGACAAACTCGCCGCCTTTTTCCATCGTTACCTGTTTGGAATAATACCGGGCTTTGCCGGGGGCCTTGTCGTCTCGGAAGCGTGCGGTCATTCGCCACTTACCGGCGTATGAGGCCTTCCACTTGCAGGTGTATTTTTCGCCGACCTTGACAACCTTACCGTCCACCTTGCCTGCCTTCAGTGGCGTCCCGACAATCTCAGGATGCCAGCAACCGGGGGAGTTAATTACGCCGACCACGATTTTCTGATTGCCGAGGCAGCCGTAGGGCGCGCTCCAGACCCCGGCGTCTCCGCGACGTTTCAAAGACCCTTTTCGCCAGGGAGGCCACTTATCCAACCGCCCGCCCGGCGCCCAGTTGAGGTATGGTTTGGCCACCTTCCACGAGGGATAGGTCATCGTCCACATGAACTGCCCGCCGGTCATCTGGAGGTCGATGAGCATCTTGCTTCCCGGCGGGGTCATCGGGTATGAGCCCCAATGCGGTTTGTCCTTGGCCGCCCTGGCGGTGTCAATTCGCCTGGTGGGGTGGACGGGTTGGTCCGGCGAGCCGCTTCGGCCATAGGTCTTGTAGCGGTCCTCCGCCGAGTCCATCACGTAGTCGTTGCCGTCCTTGTAGTTCGGCACGAGCATCACCCTTGCCTCGCCGTGATAGCCCGTTTCGTCCGCCTTTTTGCCCTTGACGGGAGTTATCTCAAGCCAGTGCTTGCCGGCGGGTATCCGGTATCGGCCTGCATTAACCTTATCTCCGGCTACGTTGACGATCACGGCTTCGGAGGCGGTGTTCTTCTCGATGCGGTTCATGCGGGGCCTGCCATCGTAGTGGTGGACCTTTCCGCCGTCCTCCCACCAGACACGGTACAGAGCGTTGTGAACGGAGTGCTCGTGACCGTACCTCTTTGCATTGGGGTTGGCCTTGCCAAGTTTGGCGTAAAGGATCGGACCCGACTGCCTGCCGGAGTGGAGAAAGAGAAACATGTGGTCGTTCTCCATTACCGTCTCGCCTCTGAACTTGTGGTCGGTCTTACCGTAGGGCACCTGGCTCCACCCGGCCCGGTCCTTCCAAGCCACAAAGTTCACGTAAAAATGTTTGTATTTCCTGTTCGTGTCCCAGATTCTGACCGTTCCGGGTTTGAGCGGACTGTATCCCTCGCCTTTGACCTCCGCAGCCAACTTCGGGGTCTTGATCCTGACGCTTCCCTTGGCCGGCGCGGGGGGTTCTGCTTCGCCCAGATACACATCGTCAATGTAGAAGACGGCGCCTTGTTTTACGTCGCGGTGTTCTCGACTGTACACGAAAAACATCAGCACTGCCTTGCGGGTTTTTGCTCCGGTCTTGAATGAACCGGTGTATCTCTTCCATTCGAGGGCGGGAAGGACGCTTATGCCCTTTATGCTGCGATCCCTTCCTTTTCCATCCTCGTTGAAGCCCCACGGATTGACGGAGATTTTGCGTTTGAAGCCGTCCCCTGCGATGTAGAACGAGAAGTGATAGGTCGTGTTCGGTTTGACGGAGATACCTTCCGGCGCGCTGTAGCCGCCGGTCTTGCCGACGGCGAGTCCGGTGCAGGCGACGCCGTCGTCGCCGAAGCCGGTGATTCTCATAAAGGCGCATCGCTTGCCTGTGTAGAATTCCTTGTCGGTTGCGCCGACCTCCGCTGAGGTGTTCTCATATCGACCCCAGCCTTCGGGCAGTTTGCCGGATTCGCCCTTTTCCGCGCCGCCATTGGGGGCAATGTTAGCCGTAGCGGGCGCATCAGCAGCGGAACCAGCCACGGGCCACGCCAAAATCACAGCGGCCAACGCCGCCAACACCATACTTGTTGTTCTCGTTACCGACATTTTCTATCTCCTTCTTTTCCCTTGAATTTCGATAATATCGATTCTTTCAGCGACTATGCATACAGGTCGTCGTGGATTCCCTGGGC
>DAOVLV010000289.1 GCA_030631085.1 Planctomycetales bacterium
ATCTGCCGCTTCATCCGGCCGCGCCGCACCCGGAGCGTAAGGCCTCCTCCGCCCGCCGCCCGGACCTGACGCTCCTGCTGGGTCTGTCTGGCTTCACATTCTACGTGGGTTGCGAGACAGTGCTCATCACCTGGATCCCGAACTTCCTGGAATCCGAGGCTGGTTTTCCCAAATTCCAGGCCCTGCTGGCGCTGACCTTGCTCATGGCCGGCATGACAGCGATGCGGTTATTACTGGGGTTGAGACGGGGCGTCGTCGGGGCGAAATTCATCATCTGCTCGGTCGCCGCGAGCGTCGCAGCCCTGCTGTGCCTGACGAACGTGAGCAGCGCATTGTGGCTTCAACCGGCAGCCTTTCTGCTCGGAGCGTCCATCGGCGGGCTTTGGCCTTACCTGATGGCGGCAGTATTCGACTATCGCCGTCATCAGCAGGGCGCACTGACAGGCGTGGTGATGATTTCAGGAGCGGCCGGGGCCTTCCTGTTTCTTGCCGTTACCGGTAAGGTGGCGGACGCCTATGGTCTCGGCAGGGCCTTGCTTATCGCACCGGCGTGTGCCATTATTTATGCGATTATTTATTGCACCTTCCGCCTGGTTTCACGTAAGAAGGCGCTTCTATCAGAAAATTGACGGGTTGCGAACGGTATGTCGAAGAAGACGAAGACGCACAGAACGAATGTTACCGGCCGGAAGAGAAAGACCGGACCACGTCGGACAACGCTGAACGCCTGCAACGGTTGTCCGGCCAAGTGCTGCCATGACCTGGTTATGCACATCACCAAGCCGCGAACGCGCGACGACATCGACGAACTGAAGTGGGAGTTGCAGTACGACACGATCCGCGTCTTTATCCGCTCTTATCGATGGCATCGGATCATCTCCGGCCGGTGCATGTACCTTGACAAGGATAATTTCTGCACGATCTACGACCGCCGCCCGAAACGCTGCCGGGAGCACAACCCGCCCGAGTGCGAACACTACGGCAAATTCTACGACGTAATGATCTCCACGCCCGAAGAACTCGACGAACACCTCGGACGAAAACCCGCGAGGTAGCGTCAGGCCTTCTCTTCGGGGTGTACGTCGCGGAATCGGCGGATGTTTTTTTCGGTTCCGATGATAAGGCTGACGGCTGTGCGGAGGAGGATTTTCAGGTCTGTCATCAGCGTTCGATGCTCGACGTAATAGACGTCCCATTCGATTCGCTCCGGCCAGGTCAGGCCCGTGCCGCCGTTGATTTGCGCCAAGCCTGTGATTCCGGGGCGGGCGAGAAGACGGCGTCGCTCGAATTCGCCGTACTTTTCCACCTGTTCGGGCACGGTTGGCCTGGGCCCGACCAGCGACATGTGCCCAGCCAGCACGTTGAACAACTGCGGTAATTCGTCGAGTTTGAATTTTCGCAGGAAATGTCCGACGGGCGTAACGGCCTCATGTGTGTCGGTGATTACGATTGTCGGGTCGGGGTCGTGCTTGTGGTCTGCCCGCATCGTGCGGAACTTTACCATTCGAAATAGACGCCCATCCCTGCCGGCACGGCCCTGAACGAAGAACCCGCCACCTCTACTCGTGCACCGCACCAGCAGGTAAAAAATCAGCATGAACGGACTCAAGACCGCCAACCCCGCAATCACGGCGATCAAGTCAAAGACCCGCTTGGTTATCTCATAACCGTTGCTCATTTTTTTCCAACTTGTATCGGTTCAGCCGGCGGTTGGGTTTCGTTTCGGATACGGACCTGCTCGGTTACGTTTTCGACCATTTCCGTCAGCGCCTTGGCAATGGCTGGATTTTGCGATTCGTCGAAATCGTCCTCGGCGTCGCCGCCGTCGGTATTGACCCGCATTGCCAGGTTTATCGGAATCTCGCCCAGTAGCGGCAAGTTGGCGCCTTGGGCGGCATATCGCGCGCCGCCTCGTCCGAAGATGTCGTGTTCGGCCTTGCAGTCAGGGCAGACGAAATAACTCATGTTCTCGACCACGCCGAGGACGTGAATCCCCAGTTTCTGGTACATCTGTGCCGCTCGCATCGCGTCGCCCAGTGCAACCGGCTGGGGCGTCGTTACGATTACCGCTCCGGTAACGCCGACCGTCTGGGCCAGCGTCAGCGGCGGGTCGCCCGTGCCCGGCGGGAGGTCCACGATAAGGTAATCCAATTCGCCCCACGCCACGTCGGTCAGAAACTGCTTTATCGCGCCGTGGACCATAGGCCCGCGCCAGATCATAGCGGCGTCCGACGGGATAAAATTCGCCATCGAGATAACCTTCAGGCCGCAGGCGTCGAACGGGGCGATTTGTTTTTCGCCGACCATTACGGGTTCCGCTCCTTCGATACCGGTCATCATCGCGATTGAAGGGCCATAGATGTCGCAGTCCATCAGCCCGACGGACGCACCGGCCCGGCGAAGCCCGACGGCAAGGTGGACGGCGATTGTGCTCTTACCGACGCCGCCCTTGCCCGCGCCTACTGCAATGATATTCTTCACGCCCGAAAGGATACGTTCCGATTCTTTCATCTGATTCATAAACTTACCTTTTCCCAATCGCTTCATCCATTTTCTGAATTATAAGTTCCCCGCTCAATCCTTTTCGCAGGCGGATTGGTTTTGAATTTCCCGGCAGGAATATCACCGTCAGCGGCGGACCCGGCTCGCGGAGGTTATCGAAGAGCATTTTACCGGCCGGCATGTCCTTGCGTGTAACGTCGCCTTTAAATACGGCTACATCTCTGGCCTGAAGCGCCTTGGCCAGGTCAGGGTCGTTATAGACCGTCATGTCCAGCACCTTGCATTCCGGGCACATAGTCCCGGTAAATTTTATCAGGACGATTTTACCCTCGCGTCGGGCGAGGGCAATCTCGGCTGGGTTGAAAGGACGCATCTTGACGGCAAGGGGTTTCGGAGGCGTCAGCATCCACCATCCAGCCGATATGGCGATAGCGACGGCGGCGATGCGGACGGACCATTTTTTCCAGCCGGCAGCGTCGAACCGCACCCACGAACCCCACATCCATAGGCACATCGCCAGCACCACGCCGTAGGCAGCGACCCATGCGGGATACGCCTTGTCCATTTGCGTTCGCAGCAGCCAGACCGCTATCAGCAGGAATACGAATCCCACCGATTGCTTGAACAGGTCGCTCCATTTGCCGGCTTTGGGCAGACGAGAGACGATTTTCGGCATGAACGCCAGCACCGCGTGCGGAGCCGCCATTCCCACGCCGATGAGGATAATCGCCACCGTTCCCGACATCAGGGGCAGGAACAGCACAGCCGAGGTGAACACCGTCGCGATAACGGCGAAACTGCAAGGCGTCGAGAGCACCGCCATCAGAAAACCCATTCCGACGGCTCCGGCATGCCCTCTGCCTGTGCGGGTTGAGGCCACCCTGCCCGGAACCGTAACGGTAAAGACGTCGAACATATTTGCAGCCAGCGCCACCAGAAGCAGTATCATCGCAATGACCGAACCGGTGTGGCGGAAAAGGTCGGCCTGCTTGATCGAGTATTGCAGCGACAGTTTCAGTATCACGTTGGCAGCCGCCAGGGCGACGAAGAACAGGACGATCCCTCCGGCGAAGGCCAGTCCCAGCGTGATGAACCGCCGACGGGATTGACCGGCCTGGTTCAGCAGCGCAAGCAACCGAAGCGGTATCACCGGCAGGACGCACGGCATGATATTGAGGATAAGCCCAGCCA
>DAOVLV010000123.1 GCA_030631085.1 Planctomycetales bacterium
CCGATTTTCAATTTCCAATTGAAAAAAAAACAGAACATCTTCCGGTTATTCGGAAATTGAAAATTGGAAATCGGAATTTTTTTCTTCTGTTCAATTGGAAATTGGAAATTGGAAATCGGAAATTGTAATTGGCAATTGAAAGACCTACATTCAGTGAATCGTGGTATCGCATAACCGGCCTGAAGCCGAGGCTGCGGACTACGGTCCAGGTCTATCGCCAGCACTTTCGCGGGCAGATGTGGCATGTCCTGCAGGACCCGACGAGCAATCAATTTTCCCGCCTGAACGAACCGGCCTACCAGTTCATAGCGATGCTGGACGGAAGGCGGACGGTCGGAGAAGTCTGGCGTACCTGCGTCGAGAAACTCGGCGATTCAGCCCCCACGCAAGGCGAAGCCATCCAACTACTGGGGCAACTGTACACCTCGAACCTGCTGTCTGCGGAACTTCCGCCCGACGCCGAGGGGCTTTTGCGGCGATATCGAAAACGCCGGTTCAGGGAGATTCAGGGATACGTTACGAACCTGTTGTTCATCCGCATCCCACTGATCGATCCCGACCACTTCCTCGACCGCTGGATCGGCGTTTTCGGACGGATTTTTACGAAGATCGGACTGGCATTGTGGATGGTTCTGATAGGTGTCGGTCTGTATTTTCTCGCAGGACAGGCCGGTGAACTGGTGAACCGCGCGTCCAACGTGTTCGATCCTGCAAACCTTCCGTTCCTGTACGTTGGTATGGTCATGGCGAAGGTTTTTCACGAATTCGGACATGCCTTCGCGTGCAAATGGTTCGGCCAGCGCGCCGGCGGTGGCGAAGTCCACGTAATGGGCGTGATGTTCCTGGTCTTTATGCCGCTTCCTTACGTGGACGCCTCCAGCGCATGGGCGTTTCGAAGCCGGTGGCATCGGGTCGTCGTCGGAGCGGCTGGGATGTTCGTGGAATTTGCCGTCGCCGCTGTCGCCGCTATCATCTGGGCGAATACGCGCTCCGGAACCGCCGTTCACGCTATCTGCTATAACATCATGTTCATCGCCGGAGTCTCCTCGCTTCTGTTTAACGGCAACCCGCTTCTGCGATACGATGCCTATTACATCCTTTCGGACCTGCTGGAGATACCCAACCTCGCCCAGCGGTCCAAACAGTACCTCTATTACATCGTCAAGCGTTACGTCTGGTCGGTCCGCCGCGCCATCAGCCCGGCACACACGCCCGGCGAACGCTGGTGGTTCGTATTCTACGGCATCGCTTCGACTGTCTATCGGATATTCATCTTCGCCATGATCCTCCTGTTCCTGACCGACCGCCTGCCGAAATCGCTGGCGATTGTAGCAGTCGCTTTCGGACTGGTTGCCGCCTTCACATGGCTATGTGTACCGGTGGGAAAGTTCATCCGCTACCTCGCCACCAACAACGAACTTTCCCGCGTCCGCCCGCGAGCAGTGGCAAGCACGCTGATTTTCCTGCTGGCGGTGTTTATATGTATAGGTCTGATTAATTTTCCAGACCGCTACCGGGGCGAGGGCATCGGCGAGCCGATTAACCTGTCCATTATCCACGCCGAAGTCGATGGATTCGTGGTGGCTTTCCTGCCTTCCGGAAAACGCGTCGGTCCGTCCGGACCGGTCCTCCTGCAATGCGAAAATCCCGCACTTCAGGCACAGCATGAGCAATTATTGGCTGAACGAAGCCGGCTCCGGATCAGGCTTCGGATTGCACGAACGCAGGAACCCGCTGCCGCTCAAATCCTCACCGAACAAATCGCCGCCCTCGACGAACAGGTCCGCCGGGCAGAGGATCAACTCGCCTCGTTGACTATTCACGCACCACTGGCCGGGACGTGGATCTCGCCGGATATCGACCGGTTAAGGGGCGGATACGTTCATCGTGGAGACACAATCGGATTGGTTGCGGGTCTGGAAGACGTCCTCATCCGCGTCGTAGTCGATCAGCAATCAGCCGCGATACTCGTAGCCGAGGCGCGCCGGCAGGTTGAGATTCGCGTCAAAGGCAGGCCTGACATGAAGTGCAGCGGCAGGATTCTGCGGATTCTCCCCGCCGGTTCCAAACAACTTCCATCAGCCGCACTGGGCTACGCCGCCGGCGGGGCTATGCAAACCGCCATGGACGACCCGCAAGGTACGAAGTCAGCCGAGAGATTCTTCGAAATACACATTGCCCCCGACAAGACGGCGAACTTCAAACTTATGAGCGGACAGCGTGTGGTGGTCCGCTTCGAGACGCCCCCCAAGCCGCTGCTGCTACAGTGGTGGCGATCGCTGCTCCAAGTAATTCAACGGAGGTTCAATATATAGGAATTTTCAATTTCCAATTTTCGATTTTCAATTTCCAATTGAAAAAAAAACAGAAAACGTCTCGACCAATTGAAAATCGGAAATTGGAAATTTTTTTCTTCTGTTCAATTGGAAATTGGAAATTGAAAATCGGAAATTAAATGAGCACAGTACCTAGCACAACCTGGCGGATGCTTGCCCGACGAACAAGCGGCGAGGAATTACCCAAAGGTCTGGACGCCGCATGGGACGCCGCTATCGGACTTACCAGCCGCCTTGTACCACGCCGGAAACTGTTTCTCCAACGGGCGGAAAGAATCTGCGAGATGGAAAAACAATTCTCCGAACTGTCCGACGCCAAACTTCGTGAACAGGCGATGGAATTTCGGGAACTGTTCCGATGCGGGCGAGACACCCCGGACAATCTGGAACTGGCCTTCGCCTTTGTCCGCGAAGTGGCACACCGGCAATTAGGCGAAAAGCCTTACCCCGTCCAGGTTGCCGGCGCTCTGACGCTCAATGCCGGGTGTATTACCGAACTGGCGACCGGCGAGGGAAAAACGCTGTCGGCCACAATGCCGGCAACCATTGCAGGATGGCGAGGGCGAGGATGCCATATCATCACAGTCAACGACTACCTCGCTGCCCGCGATGCCGAATGGATGGACAAAATATACCGCTTCTGCGGATTGAGCGTCGCGCACGTCGAACAGGGCATGGAACCACCCAAAAGACGCGAAGCCTACCAGGCAGACATCACCTACTGCACCAACAAGGAAGTAACCGCCGATTTCCTGCGCGACCGACTGGCACTGGGCAAATTGCGAGGCCTGGGCGAAGCACTACTGGCGAAAATCGCCGCCGGAGCGGGTCGAAGATCCGCCGGGGCGGGCAGCGGAACCGACAGGCTCATCCAGCGAGGGCTGAATTACGCCATCGTGGACGAGGCCGATTCCGTCCTGATAGACGAAGCCGTTACGCCGCTTATCATCTCCGGAAACGCGCCGAACCCCGAACAGGTCGATGCCTTCACCCACGCTGCCGAACTGGCCTGTCAATTGGAATCGCAGGAGCATTTCAGCGTAAATCAGCGTTATCGCGAGGTCGAACTGACTGCCGCCGGAAAGAGCCGTCTTGCTGAATTGAGCGAACCGCTCGGCGGCATCTGGAGCGGCGCTCGGCGGAGGGAAGAACTCGTTGTCCAGGCGCTGACGGCAGGGCAGTTCTACCTCCGCGACAAGCAGTATGTAATCCAGGAAAGCAAAGTCGTCATCGTCGATGAGTTCACGGGACGGCTCATGCCCGACCGCGAATGGCGCGACGGGCTGCACCAGGCGGTCGAAGCCATAGAAAACCTGGAAATAAACCCGCCGAAGGACACCTACGCCCGCGTAAGTTTCCAGCGATTCTTCCGACTTTATCCCAAACTCGCCGGTATGACCGGAACCGCCGTCGAGGCCAAGCGCGAATTCTGGCAGATTTATCACCTTCCGGTGGTCGTAATTCCCACGAATCGACCCTGCATTCGCAAATCGTCGCCGGATATGGTCTTCGCCACCCAACAGGCCAAGTGGAAGGCAATCGTCGGCGAAATCCGCAAGTTTCACCAAACAGGTCGGCCTGTCCTCGTCGGTACGCGGAGCGTCCGTGCAAGCGAGCATTTGAGCGAACTGCTCGGAGCCGAGGCCCTTGAGCACCAGGTACTCAATGCCGTTCGACACGCCGAGGAGGCGCAGATTGTCGCAGGTGCAGGCCAGGCCGGGAAAATTACCGTAGCGACGAACATGGCCGGTCGCGGTACGGACATCAAACTCGGACGCGGCGTCGCCGAGTCCGGCGGACTGGCCGTCATCGCCACAGAGCGCCACGAGGCGGGGCGTATCGACCGCCAACTTTTCGGGCGCTCCGCCCGCCAGGGCGACCCCGGAAGCGCACAGGCCATCGTCAGCCTCGAAGACGAACTCCTCGACCGCCACGCACCGCACATCTCGGCATTTCTCCGACGACGCTTCAGCCAGGCCGATGGAGAAATCTCTTCCGCCGTTACTCGCCGGGTATTCGATATTGTCCAGCACAGGGCGGAACGGTTGGCCTTGCGCCAGCGCAAGAGCGTCCTCCGCACCGACGACTGGCTTGACGAAAACCTCGGCTTCGCCGGTAGCGAGTAGTTTGCGGGGTGTAGGGTGCGTGAGGTCCTTTTCCCTGCACACACGATTGGCAGATGGGAAATTCCGTGTGCAGGGAACAGAACCTGCATACCCTACAAACTTGCCGATAACGTTTTCCTGACGGCACTCCTGTCTGTCTCCCCGCGACAAATACCGTCCGCTATGTTTTTCCTTGCAATGGCGATTGGTTCTGCGATAATCCTTCATCGTTGCGTAGCCGGATCCCGACTCCCTCCGAGGGAGATTGGTCACGCGGCAAGTACCCCGCTGGCTTCCCCCGGGATCGGGCAAAAGTCAACACGCCGGCACTTGTGATGTGCCGCCGGTTGAACGAGCCTGAACTCCTTCCGTTCCGTCTCAATTCACCGTTTTGATTCTCGCCGCCTCTTTACACAGGTGGTAAATGATTTGTTTTAAGGAAATAATGCTTATGTCAGAAGTACAGAATTTTACTGATCTCGACCTGATTGCGCCAATTGCTCGCGCAGTGGCCGAAGAGGGCTATAAAATCCCGACGCCTATTCAGGCGCTTTCCATTCCTCACCTCCTGGAGGGGCGTGACCTGCTAGGCTGCGCCCAGACCGGAACCGGCAAAACCGCTGCCTTTGCCCTTCCCGTCCTGCAAGGGCTGGAGAAGTCCAAAAGCCCCAAACGCCGCATCCGGACGCTGATTATGACTCCGACCCGCGAACTGGCGGCACAGATTCACGACAGTTTTAAAACCTATGGCCGGCATCTGTCATTAACGAGCACGGTCATCTTCGGCGGTGTCAGCCAGGGCAAGCAGGAGAAGGCCCTGAAGCAGGGTCCGGATATCCTCGTAGCCACTCCGGGCCGGCTGCTCGACCTGATGGAACAGAAACTCATCAGCCTCCAGCACCTGGAATACTTCATCCTCGACGAGGCCGACCGTATGCTCGACATGGGTTTTATCCACGATGTGCGCCGGGTTATTGACGCGCTGCCGAAACGACGCCAGTCACTCTTCTTCTCCGCCACCATGCCCCCGGCCGTGTCGAAACTGGCCGACCGCCTGCTTACCAATCCGGTGCGGGTCGAGGTTACGCCGCAATTAACGACGGCTGAACGCATCGACGAGGCGCTCATGTTCGTTGATAAAAGCAACAAGCGCAGACTTCTGGAAACGCTGCTTCGTGATACGACGATTGGCCGTGCCCTGGTCTTCTCGCGGACCAAGCATGGCACCGATCGCATCTGCAGGATGCTCGTGAGCAGGAATATCGCTGCCGGGGCGATTCACGGCAATAAGAGCCAGAACGTCCGCACCCGCGCGTTGAAAAGCTTCCGAACCGGTAAGCTCCGCGTGTTGGTGGCGACGGACATTGCCGCTCGCGGTATCGACGTGGACGGAATAACCCACGTAATCAATTTCGACCTGCCAAACGAACCGGAGAGTTATGTCCATCGTATCGGGCGGACAGCCCGGGCAGGGCGATCCGGCAAGGCGATCTCCTTCTGCTCCGGCGACGAGGTGGGATATCTCAGTGACATCGAGCGGATCATCAAGCGAAAGGTCCCAGTGGATCAGGACCACGACTTCCATTCGGAGGACGCTGTCAAAGGCCTGGAAAATGGCGTCCCCGCCGAAACCCCATGCCAGCGAAACGCTCGAAAACAGGCGGAGCGGGCCATCCAGCGTCGAAGAGCAGGCACACGCTCCACTCGTCGCAGCCCGCAACGGCAGAGCATCAAAACAGGCTCATCAAATGGGGCCAACCGACGACGACGCACCCGCCGCCGTGCCGTATAAATAGGTGGCTGTCCCTGGTTTCC
>DAOVLV010000184.1 GCA_030631085.1 Planctomycetales bacterium
TGAACTGAATGTCAACCAGGTTCTGACTGGAAAGATAGTTCAAAGCACTCTCGATATGATTCTCAATACTCTCGTGGCAACCGGGAAAGTGGAACTGCGGAATTTCGGTGTTTTCAAAGTCAAAAAACGCGCCCCACGGAAGGCACGCAATCCCAAAACCAACGAGGAAGTTCTTGTACCGGCAAAAAACGTGGTTTGCTTCCAGCCTGGAAAGAACGTCGCGGCCATGATCGCCTCAAGACAGCCGGTTACAACAGATGAGAAAAGTTAGTAATTGGTAATCAGTAATTGGTAATTGGTAACAGAGTGTCGGTTTTTTTTACGAGTTACGAATTACCAATTACGAATTACAAAACTTGAAACCCGCCAGAAAATCAGGTCACTCACCCCCTGAGAAAGCCGGAACCACTTGCACGGCCAACGTATTGCCGGTATTAAGGTAACTTGCGGCAACTCGATCTGGAGCACGCGTTCGGGGAGATGTTGAAGATGAACAGAAAAAAGATACTCGCGATTGTGGTATTCACGTTCCTGTTTCCTTCCTACTGCCTGTCCGATGAAGGCAAGGCTAAAGATCCCTGGCGGGCTTTTGACCTTACCTCCGTAACAGTTTCAGGATTAACTCTGCGCTATGAGAAGTCGCTGGAGTCCAGGATAGATTCCATTCGAGCGAAACTATCTGCTTTTCTGAAGGAAGAGTCGAAATCATTTGCCCAAGTTGATTTACTTCGCACCAAGTCGGATTTAATCATCGAGCGGGTGAACAAGATTGTCGGTCTTTCGCCGAACCAAAAGCAGAAGGCCGAACAACGTCGAATATTTTCATATTTTTTGGACAAGAGCATTCGCCTCGCGACGCCCGGGCGGAAGATGACTGTTTATCTGGTTACCACAGAGTCAACAAAAGATTACTTGCGCAAAGGGGGAACGCTGCCGGGGTTCAGTTACGACAAGGCTAAAGATAAGGCCCACTACAAATTCGCCATCCGTTACAAAAGTGGAGACAAGAAGGATCGCAAAGACGCTTACATTGTCATTCCGGTCATGGCCGACAGGGCTGAAAAGCAGTTCTCGTTGTCTCTAACAAGCCTTAAGCGGAGCCGGGACGGGCTAACCGGATTGTCCCTGCACGAACTCATTGAGGTAACGATGCTGAGTTTTCGTCTGAAGCCCCCCGATCCATATTTTCGCTGGTTCAGCGACGGATTCGCCAATGCAATCACGATTCGTGTTCTTGGGGAATTCGTCGGCAAGCAGACGTCCGTCAGGTTTGCCAACTTATACGACATCAGCAAGTACGCCGGGTTAGAAAAGGAGATCAACCTTCTATACTGGATGGGGCTTGAGTATTGCATAAAGACCCCCCTTGAGTCAGAAAAACGGTTTGATTATGCCCGTTATTGCTACGCGACCCACGAAGCCGTACGGATCATCAACAAGCACGGGATTGAGTGCGTCTCTAAGATATTGGATAAAGCCTGCAAGAACGAACGGCGCAACGACTCACGGAATCTCATCCCGGCTGTGAAAGAAGTTACCGGAGAAGACATCGAAAAGAGATTCCTGCGCTACCAGACCTTTAAAACCAAGGCGGAGGGGATAAAGCGGTACGATGAATCGTTCAATGCTGCCATCAAACGTAAGGATTATGCCAAGGCCCTGGTGGCCCTTCTCCGTATTCACGAGTTGCAAGGGATAGGCAATCCTCGGCGTTACAACAGTGCGGCGCATCTGCTTTTCCACATGGGCCACGAAGCCGCAGGCGACCGGGCGATCCTTGATTTCGCCGATTTTTGTAAGGATCACGGCTTAAAGGATGTCCATGGCCTGATGCACGCATACTTCATCGACTATGCGAGGAAATGCGGCAACCTCAGAAAGGCCGCACCCTCCTCCGAAATTGTTCTGAAATCCGAACCGGAGTACGTGCCGGCCTTGGCGGTACGAATGTTGAAACTGGCTGATTCCGGGGATACAGCCGAAGCCGTAAAAATCGCCCGGCGCATCCTGAAACTGGATAGCAACCCCAAAAGCCCCTGGCGGCAACTGGCCGAAAAGGTGCAGAAGGCCCAGCCCGGAAATTAGAGGCGGACGAGTTCCAGTTTGCGACGGGGCAGAAAAAATCGGTCAGTATGAGTAATTACGAGTTACGAGTTACCAATTACCAATTACCAATTACCAACATATTTTCGTTGACAGACTTTTCCGGCACGACTATTATTATGCGGCATTGCTTTTTTTGTATCGTCGCTGGGATCGGTTTCACAAGGAACTTGAACTGAAAGGCGTGAACCATGAAACGGTTTGTACTGTTTATCCTTGCTGTATTGTTCATCGGGAGTTTTCTCGGCGGTTGCAGCGGAGTAGCACATACGTTCCAGGAGCGCAAAGATCGTTTCAGAACCATAGACGATCTCCGCGTCCGCGGGTTCGTCGATGACTGCGATCAAGTGGCGTTCTACGACAGGCCTTCCTATCTGAGCGAGTGGCCTATCCGCGACACCGATTAAAATTCCAACTTGCTTACTTACGTTTGTTAAGCCCAGCCATATTTGACTCCGACCCATCGGAATGGCTGGGCTTCTTTTTAATTTGCGCGATTCACTCTTCCACAAAAGACTCCCCTGAAATTTTGCATTGATGAATGCAGGCATCTTTACGATAATCGTTGTTCTCGATATCGAAGCCGGAAAATACCGCATAAGGAGCGGACTTACGATGAAACAAAGACGCATCACCGTAATGGGTGGCGGACACGGTGCACGTACCGTATCGGCCGATATGTCACTGGCCGGTCATATCGTAACACTGTTTGAGTATGAGCAATTTCACGCAAACGTCGCAACCATTTTCGAGACGCAAACAATAGAGATTTCCGGAAAGGCTCGCCAGGGAGCCGCCCGATTGCATCGAACAACACACGACGCCGCCGAAGCAATCGAAGGGGCGGAACTGATAATCATCGTTGTCCCGTCGCTGGTCCACAGGATTTACGCCCAAACCCTGGCCCCTCATCTCCGGGACGGTCAGCATGTAGTCCTTGTGCCCGGGACGATGGGCAGCCTGGAGTTCATCGCCGAGGTCCGAAAGCAAGGCTGCCGGGCCGACATCACCGTCTCGGAACTCGACACGCTTCCTTACGCGACCCGTATCCAGGGACCGGCTTCGGTTCGCGTGTACCATAACCTGACGACCTTCGGCCTCGGCGTCTTTCCGTCGGAGCGGACCGACGAGGTCTTTGACATTTTCAAAGACCTCTATCCCGGCGTCTTCAAATACCGCGATGCACTCGAAGTCGGCCTGTCGAACTGCAACCCGATAATTCACCCCCTCGGCGTACTGATGAACGCCGGACGGATCGAATACTCGCGCGGCGAATTCTGGTATTACGAAGAGGGGATAACGCCCTCCACCGCCAGGGCGATGGAAACCATGGACGACGAACGCATAGCCATCGGCAAAAAACTTTCTCTCGATCTGCCTCGTCAGTCCGAAGCGCTCCATGCCGTCGGATACGGACCCAAGGGCGACCTGTGGGAAGTTCTCAAGGGCAGCAAAGGACTCACTCCCATCAAAGGACCGACGAGCGTTTCAAACCGATACGTTACCGAGGACATCCCCATCGGACTGGTATGCTGGAGCCAACTTGGCGAGACGCTGGGTGTAGCGACGCCACTAATGAGAGCAACCGTCGAATTGGGTATCGCCGTAGCCGGCGTAAATTACTGGGAAACCGGTAGAACGCTTCAGCGATGCGGTATAGACGGAATGACCGCGGAGCAACTTATCCGATATGTTCAGACCGGCAAGGGGTAATGAAAATGAGATACTTTTATGCAGCAAGCGTTTGCCTTTTGATTTTGAGCGGATGCCCACGGCGGGACTATCCCGCTACACAGAGGCCTTCCGATTACGTCAAACCGACGACAACCTCCCCTACCGAGGCGCATCGCCCTCCGGCAGTCATGGCCACCGTCAACGGAAAACCAATTTACATGGAAGACCTGCACACTCCGCTCGTCGAGTCCTACGGGTTGAGGATAGCGGAAATGCTGATCGTCAACGTACTGGTCGCGCAGGAGGCTGAACGCACGAAAATTACCGTTACCGAGAAAGATGTACTTGCTGAAAATAACCGCACACTGCAAGGTATCCTGGGCGAGCAGCAACTCACGCCCGATCAGCGTGAGCAAGTGCTTGGAAGACTGTTGAAACAACGTGGACTAACCCGCCGATTGTGGACGACGATAATGCGTCGCAACGCCATACTCCGCAAGATGGTCGCCGGAAAGGCCGTTGTCAGCGAAGCGATGATCAAGGCGGAATTCGCCCGTCTCCACGGTGAAAAAGTCCAGGTCAGCCACATCCAGTTACCGGGTCTGACCGAGGCAGAGAAAATCATTAAACTACTCAAGGCCGGCGGCGATTTCGCCGACCTCGCACAACGTTACTCTACCAACACCGCCACAGCCAAGGATGGTGGCGCATTGGCGCCGTTCTCACGCGAAAACCCCGCCATCCCCAGAGCAATCCGCGACGCAGCCTTTGCATTAAAAACCGGACAAATCAGCGGAATTGTTCAGGTCGGAAGCGAATTCCACGTATTAAAACTCTATAAACGCTTCATGCCTCCGGCCGCTGATTACAAAAACGTCAGAGAAAAACTACGCGACAATCTGCAAAAGCATATCGTTGAGCGTTTGCAGGTCAAAAAACTGGCGGAACTGCGGCGTAAGGCCGGTGTTGAATATATCAACCCAACCCTGAAGCGGGCGGCGAACCGTCCGGCAGAAATGTAAAAAACTCACCGACGGGCAGGAGAAAAGAGCAATGGGTCGAGAAAACCCGAATTTGAATCCGTCGGAACCGGCAGCCGAATGGGATATCACTCGTCGGGAGTTTCTCAAGCGGACATCCGCGGCGGCAGCGGGAGCGGCGGTGCTCGTCGGAAGCATCTCGCCCTGGTCGCTTCTGGCGGCAGGCGTCTCGGCCTCTCCGGGCGGAGGACTTTGCACGGGAACGGTTACGGACAAGGGCACGGGCAAGCCCATCGCCGGAGCGCTGGTCAGCGACGGCGTGCA
>DAOVLV010000086.1 GCA_030631085.1 Planctomycetales bacterium
AAGCCCCCTGAACTTGTAGGCGTCCCATCTGTACCAGACCGAGCCTTTCTCGGCGAAGACCTCGGTGTCCGCCCCGACAACGATGATGACCGGCGCGGTGGCGATAAAATCCTGTCGCGCCGCCTTGGCCAGCAGACCCTTTCCGTCGGCTTCGGTAACGGCTACGAACCGCCAACATTCCGAGGCATACGGCGCCCACCGGGCCATGTCCAGCAACCTGACAACGGCCTCCTTCGATACGGGCTTATCGGTATAACTGCGCACGGAACGCCTGGTGGTTATAATCTCTTCGAGTGTCATGTTCTAATCTCCTTTCTAAAAAAATAATGGGCCGCTTTGCAATTTCCAATTTCCAATTGAACAGAAGAAAAAGACGGACCTAAGTAACCGCCCCCAAGGAACTTCGCAAACATCGCGGCTGCGGCTCTGAAGCCTCTTTTCTTCTTCTAAATTGAAAATTGAAAATTGGAAATTGTCAATTGCTCATTCGCTTCTGTATCGGACTATCATATACGCCTCGGCGGGTCCTTTTCCGGTGTTGCGGAGTGTGTGGGTGATGTCCACGCGATAATGGATCGAATCGCCTTTTTTAATCACAGCGGTCTGTTCGCCGCTGGTTATATCCAATCGGCCTCTGGTCAGGTGGAGGAACTCCTCGGTTCCGGGGAAGTGCGGCTCGGAGCGCAGTTCTCCGCCGGCTTCGAGTTTGAGGTGATAGAACTCGATGCTCTTTTCCAGGCTCAAAGGGCTGAGCGTGCGGATCGTGCAAAGCGGGTCGGACCGGAATGTGTATCGCTCGTCGGAAGCGGGGATGATGCGGAAGATATTCTCGGCGGTCGGCGAGTCTATCAGGTCTCCGATGTTCAATTGAAGCGCGGCGGCGATCTTGAGCATGACGGCGACGGTCGGGTTGACCTTGTCCTGCTCTATCTGCGAGAGCATCGCTTTCGAGACGCCGGCCACGCGGGAGAGTTGTTCGAGCGTCAGGCCCCTGGCGGACCTGAGCGACTTGAGCCGGCTGCCGTGTCGGGCGACGTTGCGGAGGGAAGATTTTTTTTTAGAATGTTTATTGACTTTTGTCATTTGTTCATTATATTAGATTTTAGTATAGTGAACGTTACTATTTTATATTACACAAGGAAGCGGAATCATGCAAGCAATCATTAAAGCCCGCCCGGAAGTAGGGCTTGAACTGTCCGATGTTCCTCGCCCTGTTCCAGGCCCGCGCGACGTGTTGGTTCGTGTCTCAAAGACCGGTATCTGCGGGACGGACCGGCACATCTACGAGTGGGACGCCTGGTCGGCGGGGCGAATCAAGCCCCCGCTGGTAACAGGGCACGAGTTCGTCGGGATCGTCGAGGACACCGGCGTAGCGGTCCGGTCCGTCCGCCCCGGCGACCGCGTCAGCGGCGAAGGACACATCGGATGCGGACACTGCTTCTGCTGCCGGACGGGACAGACCCATATCTGTGCCAACGTTGACATTCTCGGCGTGGACGTTACCGGATGCTTCGCGCCGTATGTCGTCCTGCCGGAATCGAACATCTGGAAGGTGGACCCGGATATCCCTGACGACCAGGCCTGCCTGTTTGACCCGTTCGGAAACGCGATGCACACGGTGATGGCCCAGCCTATCTCCGGACAGCAGGTCCTCGTCGTCGGGTGTGGTACGATCGGGCTTATGGGCATCGGCATCGTCCACGCCGGCGGGGCCGACCTTGTCATCGCCGTCGAGCCGAACCCCGTCAAACGCGAACTCGCCAAAGTTATGGGCGCTGACGTCGTGTTAGAGAAGGCCGACGAGCAGACCGTCAAGGACCTGACCGACCGCGGCGGGGCCGATGTGATGCTGGAGATGAGCGGGCATCCAGCCGCTATCGTCGAGGGCTTCCGCTGCGTCCGCAACGGCGGCGAGATCGCGCTGCTGGGGATACCCGCCGACGACGTGATCGTACCGTGGGCTGAACAGATTATCTTCAAGGGGGTAACGATTCACGGAATCAACGGCAGGCGGATGTTCGAGACCTGGTACCACTGCGAGAGTTTCCTCCGCCGCAGACCGAAACTGATCGAACCGCTGATTACCCATCGCCTGCGATTCGATGAATTCGAAAAAGGTATCAAAGCAATGCAGGACGGAAGCGCATGCAAGGTCGTACTCGACTGGACAGATGCAAAAACATAAAAAAGATAGAACGGGTGCCATGCCTTCACGCGCAGCGAAGCGGAGCGGGTAGGCATGTTTACGCCCTCCGTTGCGCTCCGGGCGAAAACATGGCACCCATCCGCAGTGTTTGTGACTACGTTTTTACCGAAATAAAGGAATTACACAATGAGCAACACAATCGACGAAATTCGCGGTGAAATTGACGCACTTCACGAGGCAGGCACTTATAAAACCGAGCCGGTGTTGTCGGGGCCAATGGGCCCGACGGTGCAACTGGCGGGCGGGGCCGAAGTCATTAACTTATGCAGTAACAACTACCTCGGCCTGGCGAATCATCCCGACGTTATCGCCGGAGCGAAAAAGGCGATGGACAAATACGGTAACGGTACCGCCTCGGTGCGGTTTATCTGCGGGACCTTCGGCGTACACCTGGAGCTGGAGAAGGTTATTGCGGAATTCTGCGGTACGGAAAAGGCCACTACTTACGTCTCGTGCTGGAACGCCAATGAAGCGTTCGTGCCTTCGCTGATTGGTCCCGGCGACGCTGTTATCAGCGACGAATTGAACCACGCCAGCATCATCGACGCATGCCGGCTTTGCAGCAAAAAGGCCCAGCGCCTCATATACAAGCACAGCGATATGGACGACCTCGCCCGGTGTCTGGATGAAGCCAAAGGCGCCCGACGGAAACTGGTTTTTACCGACGGCGTCTTCAGTATGGAGGGCGACCTTGCCGACCTTCCGGGAATTGTAAAACTCGCGAAAGCCCACGACGCGCTGGTGGCAGTGGATGATTCACACGCTCACGGCGTGGTTGGCAGGACGGGAAAAGGCACGCCGGAGCATTTCGGCGTTACCGTGAACATCGTTACCGGAACGATTGGAAAAGCCCTTGGCGGAGCGGCAGGCGGGTTCATAGCCGCGCCTGCGCCGATTATCGAACTGATGGTCCAGCGGTCGCGCCCGCAGTTGTTCAGCAACGCACTTCCACCCGCCACGGCGGGCGGGGCTTTGGCGGCCTTCGACCTGCTCAAACGCGAACCGAACCGCGTCGCACACCTCCAGGAAAACGTCGCTTACCTCCGCGACGGGTTGAGGAAACTTGGCTACGAGGTTCTGGAGTCACCGACGGCCATCCTTCCGATTATCGTCGGCGACACCGCTAAAGCGTTGCGGCTGGCCAATGCGATGCTCGAAAATGGCGTGCTGATTACGGGTTTTGGATTCCCCGTTGTACCTGAGGGAACGGCTCGTTTGCGGGCACAGGTCTCGTCGGTGCATACGCGAAACCATTTGGATCAGGCGCTGAAGGCTTTTGGCGCGATTCGCGACAAATAATCGATAAAATAAAAACGCCGAACAGCGACTTGCCGTTCGGCGCTTTTGTATCGCGGAAATTATATTTTTACCTTATTCAGGTTTCTCGCCTTCCGGTTCCGACTCCGTTTCTGCTTCTGCTTCCGGTTCGGATGCCTTCGGGGTTGTTTCTTCCACTTCCGGTTCCGGTTCCGGTACCTCTGGAGTTTTTTCTTCCGATTCGGGTTCCGCCGTTGCTTCCGGTTCCGCTTCTGTTGGTTCGGCGGGAGTTGGCTCCGGGTCGGTTTCGGCGACGGCCGGTTGCTCTTCTACTTGTTCTTCGGCCTGGGTTTCTTCGCCGGTCTTGGCCGTTGCTATAAGCGTCTTACCCTCGATGGTTCCGAACAGGCCTGTTTCTGCACCGAGTCCGCCTCTGCGACGGACGGGCGCTTCGGGCGGAGCCTCGCCGGGTACGCCGTCTTCGGCTGCCCATTGTGCCCGCTTAAGCGACAGTCCTATCTTTCGGTCTTCGCTATCCACCCGCAGAATCTTGACTTCGACTTCATCGCCGACCTTGACGACATCTTCGGGGTTTTCGACCTTGTGGTCCGCCAGTTCGGATATGTGCAGCAGACCTTCCAGGCCGTCTTCCAGTTCAATAAAGACGCCGAAGTTCGTTACCTTGATAACCGCGCCTTTTACGATCTGCCCGGCGATGTAATGTTCGGGGATCTGCCGCAACCAGGGGTCTTCGGTGAGTTGCTTGAGTCCCAGCGCGACCCGGCTTTTGTCTTCATCCACTGCCAGGACGACACACTGCACTTCTTCGCCTTTTTTGAGCATCTCGGCGGGATGCGTGATTTTGCGGGTCCAGGAGAAGTCCGAGACGTGCAGCAACCCGTCTATTCCTTCTTCGATTTGAATGAACGCGCCGTAGTTGGTCAGGTTCCGCACCTGCCCGGTGATAACCGTGCCCGGAGGATACTTCTCTTTCACCAGCATCCACGGATTAGGCTCGATCTGCTTGATGCCGAGTGAAATTTCCTGTTTGTCCTTGTTGATTTCGAGTACAACCACATCGATTTCGTCGCCGAGGTTGACTATCTCGGACGGATGATTTATCCGTTTTGTCCAGGACATTTCCGAAATGTGCACCAGCCCCTCGATACCTTCCTGAAGTTTCACGAATATACCGTACGGAACCATATTCACTACTTTTCCGCGTATCCGCGAATCAACCGGATACCTCTGTTCAATCCCTTCCCACGGTGACGGCGTCTTCTGCTTGATACCAAGGGCGATCTTTTCCTTTTCGTAGTCGATGTTTAAGACCATTACCTCAATTTCCTCATCGACCTTGACCACTTCGGTGGGATGTTCAATTCGTCCCCAGGACATATCGGTGATATGCACCAGTCCGTCTATCCCGCCAAGATCTACGAACGCGCCGAACTCGGCGATATTCTTGACCACGCCCTTGCGAATCTGACCAACCTCGATCTCGCTGAAGAGCGCGTCCTTGGCCTCGGCGCGACGCTCCTCAATGAGTTTGCGACGGGAAACAACAATGTTCCGGGCATCCTGATCGATCTTGAGTATTTTGGCTTCGACTTTCTTGCCGACATATTCGCCAATGTCGAAAGGCCTGCGGATATCGACCTGACTGGCAGGAAGGAACACGGGAACGCCGATATCAACAAGCAGCCCGCCTTTGATCTTCCGTGTAACGACGCCTTCGACGATGTCGTCTTCGGATTTCGTGGAGATGATGCGTTCCCACGCCTGGATGCGGTCGGCTTTACGTTTGGAGAGCACCACCAGCCCGCTGTCGGATTCCACCGCCTCCAGGAGGACTTTTATTTCGCCACCGGCGTCAGCCTCGCTTCGGTCGGCGAACTCGCCCAAATCGACCACGCCTTCGCTCTTGAGGCCGACCTCGACGAATACGTCGTTTCCGATAACGCTGACGATCTGGCCGGTCAGGATGCTCCCGACCTTGAACCGCGATGACGCTTCCTGCATCGCGTCGGTAAGGTTCTGTGAGAGTTCCTCGCTATCCAGAACACCGCCTATTTGTTCCTGGACCTGCTCGTCCGTAATACCCAGTGAGTTAATTAGATTTCGATCTACCATTTGTTTTCTTAACCAGCCTGTGGTTGTCAAATTCCCGCCGGGATTGTCTTGAAATTTACTCCCCGGCCCAACCGGACCATCCGATTGTTATTCGGCGCGATGCCCCAGGCACAAAAAAGACACCACGCCGGCGAACCCATAACTTTAGTCGATATATTAACATTCCTCAAGGGGAAACCACGATAAAATCAGACGCCCGATTATCACTTTGGGGGCTTCGGCTTGAGCAGCTCGCCCAACAGGTCAAATATTATATCGACCGGCTGTGTTGCGGGCTGTGTGTCGGGACGTATCTCGGGGCGGTCTTCGGGTTTGACATCGGGCTTGATGATCAAGTCCAGTATGGACAGCAGAGAAAGCTTAGGCTTTTTCCGCGTTCCAATGATGCGGAATTTTAAGTGGCGTCTTTTGCCGACGATTGGAACGTTGTCCAGTATCGGGGAGAGTTTGTCCAAACCGATGCCTCGCCTGAATTTCTCCAGTGAAACAATCTTGCCGAATTGCTCTATCTGCATCGGAATTACAGGCAGCGCGACGACCAGGTCCAGCGTGTCGTCGAAGCCGACCGAACCGGAAAATTTCATGTCCAGCGTGCCGGCAAAAATTACCGCCAGGTCGTCATAGTAAAACCGCCCATCCTTTATCGCAAAGACCAGATCGCTGATTTTCACGGAAGTCGGGGTGTCCTGTGTCCCCAGCCCGCCCAGCTTGGTCAGCCCGGTCAGGAGTCCGTCGGGCTGGAGGCCGTCGGGCTGGAGGCCATCGGGCTGGAGGCCGTCGGACTGAATATCGATGTCCTTGAGGCCTACTCGGCCTCGCCCGCTACCGGTGTGCTTGATGCTCTTACCAAGGGGAACGTTCAGGTCTTCAATTGTCAGCGAAACCTGTCCGGTAAGTTTCTTCGGCTCGTAGAAAAGTGGGATCATTCGGCTGAGGACGTCGCTGCCGAATTCACGGTTGATTGGGATATTTTCGGCAACCTGTAGAGTGCCCGGCATTTTCAGCATGGGTTCATCGCCTGAGAAATCTATCTCGCATCCGATGCGCAGGAAGCCGGGCGGCGCGTCTTTTTGCGGTGGAACGGTAGAAACCGGAATCGTCGCAACGGGAAGGTCAAGGCGCTCGTTGCGGAATGTCGGCTTGAATTCCGCTTTACCCAGCACCATGTCATACATTTCGACCGAATCCCACGAAAACTCGCCCGCGACGTCCTTGAGCGTGTTCAGATCGAACTGAGCGTCAAGCCCCGATAATTTTCCTTCGGCCCCGTTGGCGAGGATTACTTTTACGCTTCCGTCGCGGACTGTGATTTTCCCGAAAAGTTCCGGCAGGGGTTTCTTCTCGGTGGGTTTTCGGGGTTTCAGCGCCTCGGTGAGTGAAATTTTACCGTCAGGCCCGACGATAAGTGTCGGGTCGGGCTTGATGACCTTGACGTGTCCGATTTTCTCATAGTCCGTAACCCCACGCCACGCACCGTGCTCCCAGATAATCTGCTCAACGTGCAGAACCTCTCTGTCGGACGTGTCCGTTACCCGCAGGCCCTTCACCACGCAAGGCCCCATCCAGTTCAGCGAAATATCGTCAATCTGGAACGTACCGTAAAAGTGCGCGTTTGCAGCCGAGACTATCAAATCCTCTACCGGTCCCGTCGATGCGATGTAAGGCCCAGCCGCTACAATCACCACCAGCAAAAGCAGTATGACAATCACC
>DAOVLV010000370.1 GCA_030631085.1 Planctomycetales bacterium
CCTGTTGAAGACGAACATGCTGAATACGTTGGCCATTCCCACCGACGCGACCAGCGCCACCAACACGTTAATGAAGAGCGTTACACGATTGACGGTGGCGATTTCGGCCAGCAGGGATGCGTTGTCGTCCATCCAGTTGCGGATATTGTTTGGCATACGCCCCTCAAGGTTCGAACTTACCGTCCCTGCCTCCTCGAGGTTCCGACAGCGGACCGCCAGGGCCGATACCTCGTTACCCATGCCGAACATGCGTTGGGCCGTTCGAAGCGACACGAAACTATGATGCATGTCCTTGTCGTAGTATCCGGAGCGGAAAATCGCCTTTACTCTCATCAGCCGCCGCGTCTTTGGTGTTGCGACGTGTATGTGTTCGCCGGTGTGGATGCCCAGTTTCTCGGCCATGCGAAAACCAATTGCGATGTCGGATGGTCCTAGTTTGGGTATGCGTTTTTGCGGGAAGTGGCTGGCGATGTTGACGACGCGGGAGTATTGTTCTGGCTCGATGCCCTCTATTACCGCTCCGAGGTTGACGTTTCCCCTACTGATGGTGGCGTCTTCCTTTACGAAACTTGCCACGGCAACGACCCCCGACGTTTTGGATGCCTGGGCGGACAGGGCGCGGCGACCAGTGAGGTTGCGGTGACGTGGAAACGTCCGGTCAGTAAAGGCCAGCACCGCGCTGTACCCGTACCGATTTCGAAGAGCATGGTCCATCTGCCCGCGGGACTTCTCCATAGGCCAGATCGTTACGTGGGCGGAGTTTTGTTCGATGGACCGGTCGATCAGGTCGTTGTAAAAACTGGACATCGTGCTGGGGATATACACCATCACAAGAACTGCCAGCCCAAGCCCCCCTATCATGGCGGCCGTATGACCGGGATGACGGGTCAGGTTGCGATGCGCCAGATGTAATTCGTATGGCAATCTCATGGTCTATTATTGCCGGAGGCGAACAACGTCGCCAACTTTCAGGTCGGACTTGACTTCCACCCATTGACCGTCGCTTATGCCGACGTTAACCCGGCGGCGTACGAAGGAGCGTCCTTCCTGGACCTGTACGACGGTCTGACCGTTACGTTTTTCAACTGCACTGGTGGGGATGCGGATAACGCTGTGGCGTTCCTGTCCGATAAGTGCGATATCGACGGCCATTCCGTCCATCAGGACAACGGTGGGGGTCTCGGTGAGCCTCAACAGCACCGTTACCGTGCCGCTTTCCGGGTCAACCCTTGGAAGGATGTTCTCGACGACGGCTTCGAGAGGGCAGTTCGGATATGCATCAGCCAGCATACGTGCCTTACTGCCGGGCTGAATGTCGGGCAGCTGGGTCTCCTGGGCTTGAGCACGAATCTCGATGTCTTTGATATTGTCCAGTCTAATCAGCACCTGTCCCGGAGAGACAATCTCGCCGACGTTGACGTACTTGGCCGTTATGATTCCGGCGTGTGGCGCGCGGAGTGTGTATTTCTGCCGGAGGGCGTTACATCGCCGGACGTCCGCCTCGGCGAGACTCACCTCCGCTTCGGCGCGGGCGACCTGCTCCGGACGAGTACCGGCCAGCAACAGGTCCAATTGCGCCTGGGATCGCCCTACTTCTGCTTCGGCTATTTTCAATTGCTTGACCACCAGGTCGAATTCGGACTGGGTGGCTGTGCCATGTTTAAGCAGGTTGGCGATTTTCTTATGGTCTGCCTTGATGAAATTGAATCTGACCTCGGCCTGCTTGAGAGTCTCTCTGACCTTGGTGATCTCTTCGGTCCGCGGGCCTGCCTTGAGTTCGGCAAGATACTGTTTGGCGCAATCCACCCGCGAGCGAGCCTTGGCACAGTTTGCCGCGATGACACTGTCGTCCAGTTTCACGAGGACGTCGCCCTTGGCGACGTGTTGTCCCTCAATAACCGCAAGGTACCTGATTGTTGCGACGGTTTCGGCGGATATGGCGGTCTTCTGCCTGCTCCGGATAGTTCCGGAAACGGTAACACCGGACAAAAGGTCGCCTGCATCCACCGTATGTGTATCGGCATTGGCGGTACCGAGACGGTGCAACCACCAGACCGTTGAGATGATCGTCCCCACAATCAGCAGAGACAGGAAAATACGCTTGGTATTCTTATTGAACATGTCAAATCCGCCAAGATAGAACCGTTCCGCTTCCTGCCGGATAGAATCGGTTATCGGCAGGGGCTAATTGAGCAACAACTTTGCCCGTCCGGAATGCTGAGGTTCCGGCTGGTGGGCAGTTTTTTACGGAATTACGAGGGACTCAATAGTGCTGGTGTACTGGCCTGGTTCGACTCTGGAGACGTCGCCGAAACCCGCCAGCCACTCCCCGTCCCCCTGTTGTGTACAGTGCTTGAAAATGGCCTGAAAGATAGGCCATTCGTCGCCGTCGGCCTTTTCCATGCGGATGATTATTTCAGTGCCGGGGCTGCAAGGCAGGTTAGCGGCAAGCTTGATGCCTAGACCGCTCTCGGACCGATTAATCAGTTGACCGCTCAGGACAACGGACCGATCCCCATGGGCAAGGCTCTCCGCCAGCCATAATGAAACCATGATATATGCTGACGGATCGACATCGTATCGGGGCTGGCTGCGCCTGTTAAGCGAAAGTATTCTGGAAGGGCGATGCACAACCAGACCGTCAACGCGTCGTGTCGGATATAATTGGAACTGGCAGTGATCAAGCACCGTGGTTCTCGCCTGCAGCAGGAATTGTCCCATAGAGAAGCTCATTCCCATCTCCCACCCGACAGGAACGCAGACTTTGCGGTTCTTGGAGACCGGTACGTCCAGGATCAGGTGGTCCGGACCGGCGGCGCCCAGGAATCGGCTGCGGAGGCGACCGTCGGTTTCCGGCGTAACC
>DAOVLV010000415.1 GCA_030631085.1 Planctomycetales bacterium
AACATCGCCGCATACGGCGCAAAACTCTTCAACCAGGCGATTTACGAAAAACTCGGTATCGACAATCTTATCTGCGTCATCACCACCCCGACACTGGAAAGCGCCGGCGAGCTATTCAAACATCAGGACATTCGCCTGCTGGCGGTAACGGGCGGGCCTGGCGTTGTGGCGTCAGCCCAAAGATGTGGCAAACGCGCCATTTGCGCCGGACCCGGAAATCCGCCGGTCGTCGTCGATGCGTCCGCTGACCTAGACAATGCCGCACGATGCATCATCGAAGGCGCATCTTACGACAACAACCTCTTGTGCCTGGCAGAGAAGGAGGTGTTCGTCGTAGCCGAGGTATTCGACGCGATGACCGGTGCGATGGAACGGGCAGAAGCATTCCGCCTAACGCAGCAACAGATGGACGAACTGGCGAAAATCTGCATCGAGCCTGGAAAAAACGGCGGGCATCCGGTCGCCAATAAGAAATTCGTCGGGGCAGAGCCGCAGATAATCGCCCAGCAGATCGGCGTGAGCATCCCGCCGGATTGTCGGCTGCTCTTCGGCGAAACCGGCCCGGACAACCCGTTCGTCCAGGCAGAGCAGATGATGCCGGTCCTTCCGTTCGTGCGATGCGAAAGTTTCGAGCAGACAGTCGAGTACGCCCGCCAGGCGGAGCACGGATTCGGGCATACCGCGATTATACACTCGAAGTTGGTGGGCAACATGACCTACATGGGCAAGGCGATGGACACGACGCTCTATGTAAAGAACGGCCCGTCGGCGGCGGGCAACGGTGCGGGCGGAGAAGGCTACGGTAACTTCTCCATCGCCTGCGCTACCGGCGAAGGCGTCGTAACGCCGATGACCTTCACGCGGCTGCGACGATGCACAATGGTCGATAATTTACGCATTATTTAGGTGGCACGGGCGTCTCACGTAGTGATGCTACGCATCGCCCGTGAAAAAAAAACATTCATGGCCGAGACGGCCATGCTACGGAAGAAAAATGTTCATAGCAATTGTAGAAGGCAACGCGGTTTCGACTATCAAGCATCCCTCAATGCAGGGATGGCGTCTGCTGGTGGTCCAACCGATTGATTTGGCCGGTAAGCCCGACGGCGACCCGCTGCTGGCGATTGACTCGCTCGGCGCCGGTCATGGCAGCAAGGTTCTCATCAGTAACGACGGTAAAGGCGCACGCGAAATGGTCGGCGACACAAACTCGCCCGTCCGTTGGGCGGTTATTGGGATAGTTGATCACCAGGAATAAAACGAGTGGATACAGAACTGGTCAATAAGATTACCGAGCAGGTGATAGAAGCCCTTGGGCGGCAAGGGGATACGGCACAACCCGAAACCCCGCTACCTGATACTCCAAAGCCGACGGATAGCAATCCGTCGGTTTACGCTCCGATGGAAGACAGTCCGACGGATAGCTATCCGTCGGCTTTGGAATCCCGTCCGGTATCGAGAGTTTTTATCACTGTTGATGATTTAACCCAACGATTGGTCGGTAGCAAAGGCGGGGTAATCGAACTGGCGCACAATGAGTTCCTCACCCCCGCAGCCGTTGACCTTGCAGAAGCGAAACACCTCACAATCTCTAAAGCAGAACAGAATACCGGATTACCGGCCTTCGGCTCTGAGGCTCAGGCTCGAAGAGAGGACCGGAATACCGTCAAACCGGAAGAACAGAAGAAGGATTCAAGCCGAACACCGAACATAGCCGCAATCGGACTTGTTATCGACAGGACTGATGAAAAGGTACGAAGCGTTACCGGTTCGCTGTCGCGCGGCGGGATTGGTTTTTCGCAATTCGACGAGTCGTCCTGCTGGATGGAAAATCTCCGATCAATGTGCCGGGATGTCGCTTCGGGCGGGTTGGCAGCAGGCGTGGCGGTTCTGCCATACGCAGCCGACGCAATGGTTCTGGCTAATAAGATTAACGGCATCCGAGCCGTCCAGGGCACGCGCCTCGGAAGCGTCCAAGCCGGGATTAGACACTTCGGGGCGAACATCCTTATACTCGAACATGCCTTCTCGACGTTCCACGAGATGTGCACGATGATCCGAGTATTTACAAACAATCGCGCCGGCGTTTCTTCCGGCGATCTTCTGGAAGCGATTGGAAGGGAGGAGAGGTCATAAATGCGTATCGCCAAGGTCATAGGCAATGTAACACTGAACCGCTCA
>DAOVLV010000045.1 GCA_030631085.1 Planctomycetales bacterium
CTGTCCGTCCGGCGCGATTCAGGACGACGGCCTGGTCGATTCACGCCGGTGCGTCAGTTACCTCACCATCGAGCATCGAGAGTCCATTCCCGAATCTTTGCGCCGAGCCTGCGGCCAGTGGGTCTTCGGCTGCGACGTTTGCCAGGAAGTTTGCCCGTACAATCGCGACGTCCCCGCCGGTGATGCCGAACTTCGCGGGCCAACGGCATTGGCGTCCGCGACGCCAGCCGAGATAATCCGGTGGGAATGGGCTGACTGGGACCGCGTGACTCGCGGCTCATCAGCCAGACGTGCGAAATATGAGATGTTCCTGCGCAATGCCGCAATCGCCCTCGGCAACACGCCCGACCCGACTGACCGGGACGCACTCGAACGTCTCGCACGACATGAATCGCCCATTGTAGCAGAAGCGGCCCGATGGGCACTGAAACAGTACATTTGACGCAGGCTGCCGTGCGAGCGTATAAGATGCTGGGTGCCATGCCTTCACGCGGAGCGTGTAGGCATGTTCACGCCCTGCGCTTTGCTACAGGCGAGAACATGGCACCCATCATTATAGTTAATATTAATTAGTAGTAATTCGGGAGCGAGGTTATGAAAGCAAAACCCACTGATGATAAATTCGGCGAAGATCGCATCGTCGCTGCGGTGCGCGAGATAATTTCCGCTATCGGCGAAAACCCTTCCCGCCACGGACTCAAAGGCACGCCGAAGCGCGTCGCGCGGGCCTATCGGGAACTGTTCGCAGGGATGCACGAAGACCCTGCCGAGCATTTTCAGGCGTTCTTCAAGGAAGACTACGACGAAATGGTCGTCCTCCGCGACATCTCATTCCACAGCATGTGCGAGCATCATCTCCTTCCGTTTATGGGAAAGGTGCACGTTGCCTATCTCCCAAAGGGAAGAGTCATCGGGATAAGCAAACTCGCCCGCGTTGTCGATGCGTTCGCGCATCGGCCACAGGTCCAGGAACGCCTGACCAGCCAGATAGCCGACATTATTATGAAAAAACTCAAGCCACGGGGCGTCGCGGTAGTCATAGAGGCCCAGCACACCTGCATGATAATCCGAGGCGTAAAAAAGCCCGGCTCGGTGATGATAACCTCTGCCCTGCGCGGAATATGCAAAACCAACCCCTCAACCCGCAGCGAAGCAATGAGCCTGCTGAGAGGATAGGGTGGAATGTCTGAAGACTAATGACCAATGTCTAAAAAACATCCGAAAAAAGGCTTGAAAAAACGTCGAAAAAAAGCGAGAAGATAAGACGTCCACAAGAACCTATATTCGTTTTCCTATTTTCGGTATATAATTGTCCGGGAGGCATCCAATGGCAGAGCTATTTGATCCGCTTGAGAGCGCCACTCAATCAAGCGACGAGGTCGTCAGCAGCGCTCGCAAGCGGGAGATCAAGAACATCCTTAAATCCTATGTTGGTTTCTATGATCCTTTTTCAGAACTAATACAAAACGCCATGGACGCCGTCGATGAGAGGAAAAGGCGTCTCCAGGAGGACAATTACGATAGGCACGTTTGGATTGAGGTAAATTTTCAGGCTAATTCTTTTAGCGTCACCGATAATGGAATAGGGTTCAGCGAGCCGCAATTCAAGACCTTTCTTGCCCCAAACATTACTTTCAAACCGGAGGGTACAACCAGGGGGAGGAAAGGAGTTGGAGCCACTTACCTTGCTTATGGTTTTAACTTCTTGCAACTGAGTACAAAGACCCCAGATTACCACATTGTGGCGGAATTCAAGAACGGACGCGAATGGGTGGATGACAGCGAGGGGATAGTAGATCGTCCGGTAGCAGTGGACTCAAGCGTCGAACATTCCCTATTTGAAGATGTAGATCGAGGCTCCACTTTTACGATAAAGTTCATCGGGGATAACATTAGGCCCAAGGATATGTCTTGGATAAGTGCCCGAACCCCGGAGCAATGGGCTGCGGTTCTCCTTATCAAAACTCCACTTGGACATATATCTCTTGATGGCGAGGAACCCAATCCAATTCTTTTTGATATTTCAGTTATAGATAGGAATGGAAATAGGTCTGAGTTAATTGAGCGTCCAGCACGCTATATTTTTCCTCACATTGTAATTACATCCTCCGTGCCTCTTGACGATATCCTTGCAGAGCAAGAGCGTCGCTTGAAGAAGGGGCTTGATATCAGCAAACTCCCGGACAAGTTTAAGCAACTTAACGGCGTTTACAAATATCTTTCAACCGACGAGATTGTGGAGGCCCTGAAGAGAAGCGAGGAAAGTGCCGCACTTACTCGGCAGTTTGGCATCACTGCGTACGGTTTCTTTTGCTACTCAGTCAAAATTTGGGATCAATTTAGTGACGAAGTGTTAAAATTGCGTAAAGGATCTCGCATCTTACGTGGAGGTTTGCAGTTGGCAACCGACCACATGCCACAGGGCGACTTACTGACAATTCCCTTAACATCAAATATCGGCTATCAAAACCAATCACATGTGGTCGTACATTTCAAAAATGCTGACCCTGACCTTGGCCGGAAAGGATTTCAGCCTGAACTAAAAAGAGTGGCAGAAGAGATATCCGTAGTATTAGTCAATACTCTAAAAAAATGGCGCAGCAACCTGAAAAAAGATACGGGGGCAGCACCATCAATAGTAGGCCAAGGGAATCTTCATGAATGGATAAAGCGGCAAGAAAAGCACGAAGAGGAAGCCCCGCTGGAGATATCAAACAACAATTTCTTCTTGCCGACGAGAGAGATATCCATAACCGCTGTGCCTTGCTCGGAACAGGATGTGATCGTGTTGTTCAATCAGCTAATTGCAGGTGGGGTCATCAGAGGAATTAAACTGTTAGCCACAAGTCAGCATGAAAAATACGACTCCATATTTCGTTACTATGTCTCAGAACAATTAGCCAACCACGTCTTTGACAAAGAGCGCAATCCTCTTGGAGTTCAAGAATTGCGGCACAATGAACCATATAGGTCAAAGCCGTACGTGTTGGAGTATAAGTACAACCTAGATGCTCTTATTCAAGAGTTTGAGACTGAAGAGAAGCATGAAGAGGATGTGAACCTCCTGGTCGCGTGGGATATTGGTTCGGAATGGAGGAGAAGATATGTGGTTACATCCCTCCTCGCTCTGGATAATATCCAGCATCGCATTTTTCATGGGCTGACCCACATCTTTCGGGACGAAAATTCAGGCGACATTCGTTTCTATGGGATTATCCTTTCCGAACTGATTGATTATCTTAACGATGTAGATGGGGTTCAGGAGTTCCATAGGGATACCTACGGGGAAACAATCTAGAAAATGGGTTACGGTGGGTTACGGGGACGAAGCACTTAATTGTATCTTGAGCGTCTCTTTCATTGCCCTGCGTGAGATGACGACTTGTTTGACGTAGATGAGGTCGTCAAGCGTCTGGTCCAGTTTGCCTTTGGTGCGTTCGTGTAGGACGAAGGGGCCGTGGCGCTTACCGGCGGATTCGACCCACAGGGGCTGGCCTTTGACCGCGCCGGTGATGTAGGAATCGTCAATCAGGTGGAACCGCCAGAGCAGCCGCCTGACCGGCTGGGCCCTGCCGGTATAAAACCGCTCGTTCCTGCCCATTTCCTTCCACCGCCACTCCTTTTCCATGCCCTCTTCAACAACGACGGCACGGATGCTCAAAACGACTATCGGCGGGATATGCCGCCATCGCTTCTGCAAGGCCGACCAGACCTCCCAGTCCTTGTCGCGCGTGGTGAATACCCCGCCGGGCAGGATTTTGCCGTCGGAAAGGACCACGACTCCCGGCAGTGCGTCGGATCGGCTGAAACGATCCGTTCGCCCGAAAGGATTGACTTCCGAAGGTCGGCTGGCGGGTCGGCTTGTGGTGGTCGGTTTGGTCTGGCTGAGCCAGTAGTCCAGGTTGGACGCGGGTTTGGATGCGGACCCGCTCGGTGGCGATGAAACGCCCGAAGCAAGAACCAAACTCATAACCAGCGCCAAGGCGAACAATTTTACCATATGCGAGTTCATCAGTTTAAGATTCCGTTTTTTCCGTTTTCGCCTAATCCCTATTCCCTAGTCCCAAGTCCCTATCCGTCCAATATAGACTCTTGTCATCAACGCTAGCCCATGTTATCTATAACGCACGAATTGACCATAAGGAACGATGTTTTTTAACCTCGGATGGAGAGCATAAATGATTATCGGGACAGTACGCGAGATTAAACCTGATGAATATCGTATCGGTCTTACCCCCGGTGGGGTGGAGGTTTTAACCAAGGCCGGTCATACGGTGCTCGTCGAAGCCGGCGGCGGTTTGGGGAGCGGCTTTGATGATGAGCAGTATGTCAGCCACGGCGCTCGCGTAGTGGATTTAGCCAAAGGTGTCTGGGCCGAGGCCGAGATGGTCGTCAAGGTCAAAGAGCCTCTTTCGAGCGAATGGCCGATGATGCGCAAGGGGCAGGTACTGTTCACATATTTCCACTTTGCCCCGGATAAGGAACTGACCGAAGGCGTGGCTGCGACCGGAAGCGTCGCAATCGCCTACGAAACGATTACCGATGACCAAGGCGGATTGCCGCTGTTGACACCAATGAGCGAGGTGGCGGGACGTATGGCCATCCAGGTCGGCGCGTGGTCATTAGAGCGTCATGCCGGCGGTCGCGGCGTGCTCCTGGGCGGTGTTCCGGGCGTGATGCCCGCACGGGTGGTCATCCTGGGCGGCGGTGTTGTCGGGACGAACGCAGCCAAGATGGCAGCGGGCATGGGCGCGGATGTTCAGATGATGGATGTGAAACTTGACCGCCTGCGCTACCTCGACGATGTGATGCCGGCAAACGTGCGAACGGTCAAGTCCGACCCGTCCTCGGTGCGATCAGCCATTGCCGGCGCCGACCTTGTGGTCGGAGCGGTGCTTATTCCCGGAGGAAGGACGCCTGTGTTAATCAGCCGGGAAGACCTGAAGATTATGAAGCCCGGCTCGGTTATCGTCGATGTCGGAGTTGACCAGGGCGGATGCGTCGAGACGACTCATCCGACTACGCACCACGACCCGATTTACGAAGTCGATGGTATCGTCCACTATTGCGTAGCCAACATGCCCGGCGCGGTTCCGCGAACTTCAACCCAGGCGCTGACTAACGCTACTTTCCCATTTGCTCTGAATATAGCGAACAAGGGTTGGAAGGCCGCCGTCGCCGCCGATAAACACCTGGCTGAAGGCGTAAATATCGTCGAAGGCGAGATTACCTACGCAGGCGTAGCCGAGGCACACGGAATGAAATTCAGCGAGTTGAAACTGTAAGCGAGCAAAGAAAGGTCTCAAATGCCACCGGAGCCGATTCTGGACATCAGCGAAATTGATCAAAGCAAGGTCGCCGTTACGCGCGAGCAGATTTGCCGGGTGAATCCGCACCGATACGAGTTTCAGCAACTCGATGGGATATTCCTTATCGATTACGAGAAGAAGGTGATGGCGGGGTTCCGGGACATCCGCGAGGATGAATTCTGGGTTCGCGGGCACATACCGGGTCGGCCTGTCTTTCCCGGCGTGCTGATGATCGAATGTGCCGCGCAAATGGTCAGTTATTACGTCGTCAGCAACGAGAAACGCGATGGTTTCCTCGGCTTCGGTGGAGTGGACGACGTGAAATTTCGAGGCCAGGTCGTTCCGGGTGATCGTATAATCATGTTGGGAAAGATGGTTGAGATGCGTAAACGCCGTTGCATCGGGGCTGTACAGGGGTTCGTCAACGGGCAGATGGTTTTTGAGGGAACGATTACCGGTATGCTTATATAGCCCACACCCCCAGAGAGTAGGGATTACACGGATATTTTTGCTGTTATCGCGCCGATGGTTTAGACTTTCGATGTAATGATTGATTTGCTATCAAGATTGCGTCGGCGTCTGCCAAGGCGTCGTCGCCGACTTTGGCGTTATGTAAGTGGTCGTCGTCATGGCGCAGGGTTGTTTATCTTTACCCTGCTGGTGCTGGTGACGGGTGGGTACTGGTATCTTACCAATGACGCCCGCGTACAGCAAAAGGTCGAGCAGTACCTCCAACGGCTGACCGGCGCGGTGGTAAAGGTGGAATCCGCCCAGTTCAGTCTCTTCGGCGGGATACAGGTCAGCAACCTGCAAATTCGCGCAGTTGGCAGCAAAATCCCCTTCTTTGAAGCGCCGGAGGTTTTTATCACCCATCGCCCGTCGGCGCTTATGGTGCGCGGCACCCTTGAACCAACCGGGATCGTCTGTGTCGGCGCAACAATCAGGCCTGTCCTTGACCTTCAGACCGGAAAGTGGAATCTACCGATTATCAATACGTCGATATGGGCGGATGGGGAAAAGAGAAAAACGCCAATCGTCCCGATCCACATGCGCAATGCCAGGCTGGAGGTTATCGAAGTGCTGGACGGGCAACAGTTTCGTCGTCCAGGTGTTGAGATGAGCGTAAGCCTTCTGCCCGACCTGGATGCCGGGATGTACAATATCATTCGGGCCGATAAGGAGGACGCCATCCATGGACAAGGTACGATAAACATTGTTACCGGTCAGACGCTCATCGGCGGACCGGTCACGGAAGCGTGGCTGGACAAAACGCTACCCGGTAAGTACCTCGATTGGAAGAAGCGGCACAAGTTGACCTTTGAGAAGTCATGGAACGTTACGGTCAGTCTCGGCGGTTCCGGTACGGCGACCGAACCTGCTCGCCGAAACCAACTGATAGTCGATCTGAAGGATGTTTCCATGGAACTACCGCCTGCCGAAGGCGGATTGAAATTCTTCGGCGTTCGGGGCCGTCTTGTTTTTGATAAAGACGGGGTTGCCATGGAGAACCTCACGGGGCGGATTACCCAGGCCGGCGGGGCCTGCTTCACGCTCAGCGGACGATATGAAGGATACCAGGTAAACAGTCCGTTCAAAACGTCGCTTACGATAACCGATATGACCTGGCCACCCAGCGAAGACCTGGCCGGCGTGCTCGGAAAGACCTTCGCAAAGTTCCATAAGCAGATTGACCCAGCCGGGACCCTCTCTGTCAGCGCAGTGCTTCACCGCAACCAGCGAGGCGGCTTACTGATTAATGGATGGGTCGATCTGAAGGAAGTTTCACTTCGCCTGCCTTACTGTCCGATTCGCCTCGATCATGTTTCCGGGCGGATAATAATAACCGACAACAACCTTCAACTGAAGGATTTGCGAGGTCGATACGGTCAGGCGGCTGTGGAGATATCGGGGCAATTGACCGAGCCGATGGATCGCCTTGCTTACGGCATCAAAGTCATTGTCCGCAATATGCCGATGACGTCGGAATTGCGTGACAGCCTTCCGGAGGACCTGCGCAGTGTATGGCAAATATATTCCCCTCGCGGACACGCCACATTTATCGTCGATGCGCGGTCCGGCGACAAATCGACCAAACCGATCAGGGATATAACGATTGAATTTGACGGTAAGGCGTCGCTTGAATACAGCGGCTTTCCGTATCGCCTGGAAAAGGTTACCGGGAAGGTCGTGTCTTCGGCGAATAATGTCCGCATTGTTTCGGTTCGCGGAAGCGCCGGTCCCATGCGATGTGTGTTGAACGGTACTATCACAAGAAAGCCCGGCCCCGACGATTTCAAAATAACCGCCGATATTACCGATCTGCCACTGGATGAGAAAGTCGCACGCGCCCTCCCGAAGCGTCTCAGGCAGGCGTACCTTTCATATGGGCTTAAAGGACGAGCCGACATCGAAAAGGCGACTGTTCGGCGTAAGAATGGTGGAACGGTAGAGTGCGACATTCCGGTTGTTCTGAAAAACGCGAGTATCAGGCACAGCCGGTTCCCGTGCGCAATCGAACGGGTCAGCGGCGCAGTTAGAATTACGCACAAGAAGGTAACGGTGCAACATCTCGTCGGTTGGCGAGGACATGCAAATGTGAACATCACTGGAAGTGTGTCGTTGCGACACAGTGGCCAGGACGTGAACCTGACAATAGAGGCTGCTGGTCTGTCGCTGGATGCGGCCCTCCGCGAGGCGCTGCCGAAGGACACGAAGCGAGGATGGGACCTGCTGACGCCGTCGGGAACGGCAAATGTTACGTTGAGACTGATCGATTCACCACCGGCCGCCGCTGCCAAAAGCACCACACAGCCTGCCTGGACTTACCGTCTGATCGTGAAGCCACAGAATATGCGGATTAAATATCGGCATTTTCCGTATCCGTTGAGGCTTACGGGCGGAACGGCAATCATAGAACCGGATACGATTGTGCTGGATTCATTCAGCGGTCTTGCCGGAGGTGCAAAGGTCGTACTGGATGGACGGATATCCACCGCCGCCGGCAACGAACGCGCCGACTTGAGCGTGCAGACCGGTGCGGTCAAAGTGGATCGGAATCTTCTCTCCGCCTTGCCGGACGAGATGGTCCAGGCCTTGCAATTGCGTCCGGGTGGAACGGTCAGGCTGGCGATTAAAAAACTGGAAATCCGACGCGAAATTACACCGAAAAAGCAACCGGCAAGTTCTCCTTCGCGGGAGAAACCCAAACACGAGCCGCTTGCGTGGCGATGGGCCGGAAAAGTTGCCTTTGCCGATGCCGTTACGAATCTTGGAATGGGCGCCAAGCGGATGACCGGGTGGGTTGAGGGTGAAATGTCATGCAAAGGTCCGCCTGAAAAACTTGTTGCCGATGCAAAGATATTTCTGGAGTCGTTCGTGGTAGGTCCGCGCCGGCTTGAAAGTATTACCGCCCACCTGCACAAAACCGTAAAATCGTCGGTGTTGCGAATTGATAAAATTTCCGGACAGGTATTCGGCGGTCGAGTGGCGGGGTTCGCCGAGGTCCGACTGACGAAACCGGCGAAATATGGAATAAGCCTTTCGGTTGAGAATATCGACCTGGCGAAATTCATCGGACCCGAAGCAAAAGCCCCCAAACAGCGCCGGGATGTCCGGGGATTGTTGACCGGTAACATTCAGTTGACCGCTACCGTCGGAGACCTCGCTTCACGCCGGGCTTCGGGAAAACTGCAGATCAGTAAGGCAAAACTATACAGGCTTCCCGTCCTTCTGGGGTTCCTGCACGTGGTCAACCTGACGCTGCCGACAGGATCAGCCTTTCATACCGGCGAAATTAATTACTACCTGGAGGGTAACACGCTTGTGCTTCGGGAGATACACCTTCAGGGTTCGGCCCTGTCCATGCTGGGCGCAGGTAAGATGGACATGAAAAGCAAGAAACTGAGTCTGACATTTCTCACCGGCCCGCCGAGGAAACTACCCCGTCTGGCGGCATTGAGCGAAGTGTTGGAGGGACTCGCCAGTCAATTAATGACAGTGCGAGTTACCGGTACGCTGGACAAACCCAAAGTAAAAACCGTTCCATTCCGAAGCCTGGATGCGACAATGCACGAACTGTTCGAACC
>DAOVLV010000418.1 GCA_030631085.1 Planctomycetales bacterium
ATAAGTCGTTACGCAACCAGTTCGACGCTCGTCGCGTTCACGAGGTTGCATGCGTTTCCTTCATCAGTATCCAGGTGAACCTCCAGCAGGAATTTAGGATCCACCCGGCAGAGAACTTTTTCAAACGTCGTGTTGCAATCGCTAATCACGCGGAGGCGGACGTACTGGCGGTCCTTGAAGCCGTAGGCTTCGGCGTCCGCCGGCGACATGTGTACGTGGCGCTCCGCCCGGATTACGCCTTCGCTCAATTCCAGAACGCCTTTCGGACCTATGACCAGACATCCCGGCGTACCCTCGATATTGCCGGAACGCACCGGAGCGTCGATGCCCAGCGCGATCGCGTCGGTGGCGCTGACCTCGACCTGAGTGTGCTTTCGCACCGGGCCTAGTATCCGAACATCCTCAATCGCTCGTCGGCGGGGGCCTATGATCGTTACTCGCTGCTCTGCCGCAAATGCTCCGGGCTGGTAAAGCCAGCGATATACCGTTAACTCCGCGCCGGGGCCGAAGAGATGTTCAAGATGCTCTGTTGTAACGTGTATGTGCCGGGCGGAGATGTTGACCACCAGGTTCGGCGTATACGCAATCGAGAATTTCGGCTCGCCGGACGCCAGACGCTCGGCGAACTGACGCTGCACAACCTGGCGGACTACCCGCTCGAGTTGTTCTCGTGGCATTGGTATTGTCAAAGGACTCATTTTCTCATTCCGCGACGATTACCTTCGGACCTGAATCTTTCAGACGCTTGAGTGTTTCGGCGTCCACACCGGCGTCCGTAACGATTATATCAACTTCGTCAAGGTCGCATAACTTCACAACCGACCGCATACCGAATTTCCTATGATCGGCTACGAGTATTTTCTGCTCGGCGATGCTCATCATTCGACGTTCGACATCGACCATTATCTGGTTGGTGTTGAAGGCGACCCCGTCCGTTACGCCGGCGCAACTGAAAATTAACTGCGTGGCCTGCAAACCCTCAAGTTGCCGCTGGGCCGTTGCCCCGAGGGCGACGCCCGTACGCGGATAGACGTATCCGCCGATGAGTGTAACTTCCGCAGACAAACCCGCAGAAAGGAGCGAGCCTATCGGAACGGAGTTGGTAATGATGTTCAGATGTCGGCCTTGGAGGGCGCGGGCGACCTGGTAGCAGGTTGTCCCGCCGTCGATAATTACGGTTTGACCTTCGGGGATAAGATTAGCCACCGCTCGGGCTATTGCTTCTTTTTCGGTTACTGCCGTTGTTTGTCTTTCCGTGAAGGCCAGACTGTGGGATGGCGTACTTTTAACATAGACGACCCCGCCATGGGTTCGCGTTACGATTCCTTGTTGCTCGAGGAATTCCAGGTCTCGTCGGGCCGTGCTTTCACTGATGCCAATGGCGCCGACCAAATCACAAAGCGACATAAAACCCTTCTGCGAAAGCAGATCAGCGATCTTTGCCCGCCGTGTCTTTATGTTATCGTGCCCTGCCATGATATTATTTACCCGCGTTCTGAAAGAAACCTACCATTATTAAACCACAAAACCGTCATTTCCGCAAGGTTAATATTGAAATTTTTTATCATTCAGGTATTTCCTGATACACGACCCCTGCGACTTGTCGTTTCGCGGGATGTTTAACTATATATATTCATTAAATATCTCAGGCTGGGGTCTTGGTATTACGACGCTGGAGGTCAGCAATCCTCTCTGTCGCGCCACTTCGGCCGCCGCCGATACACCGGCTTGGACGTCGGCGATCTGACCGGTCATCAGGCAGAAGCCTTTTCCGCCAAGCGCCATCGCCACGTGTATTCTGAAGAGCGTAACGCGGGCTGCCTTGGCGGCTGCGTCTGCAGCGGCGATGATGCTTACACCACCGAATGTCTCAACCACACCCAAAGCGCCAATCTGCTCGCTCGGTAGTACAACCGACTGGCCAAGGGCGCTGAAGACGGATTCATGCACTGACGGAATGACTAATTGATCAATCAGCGCATCCTCGGCGATGCGCTCACCAGCCGATATGGCCGACTCCACGTCGCTGACGGACCCGCATACGATAATCAGATATTTGCCGGAGCATATCGTCCGGGCAATCAGCAGTTCCACGTCGGCGGCCTTGAGAAGTTCGTCCTGAACCTTGTATCCGATACCGATACTGGAAAG
>DAOVLV010000036.1 GCA_030631085.1 Planctomycetales bacterium
GCAAGGCCTGACACAATGCAAGCAAACACTTGCAACATTAAACAAGCAGCCGTCTGTCACGCATCTGACCGAGGTCTGTTTCGGCGGGTGGCCGGGGCAAGCGGTAGGCTGGGCCGGAGCGAAGCGGAGGCCCACCTCTTATTCTGATTGCGCTTGCGGCAATCTTAATCCCGATTCGCCGCGCACGGCGGAAAAAAAAGACTGGTTAATAAACTGAACTTTTGAATTTTGCGCGGTGGGTACTCCTGACCCGCCGGTATATCCACTAGCCGCGAGTGGAAACGAGCGGGCACACAATTCACTGGTATCGGGACACCCATCCAAAGCCGACGGATCGCTATCCGTCGGTATATTTCCCCATATTTCCCAAAACCGACGGATAGCGATCCGTCAGCTTTCGATGTATGCCTTGACTGCGCCGCGTTCACCTTTGCGCGCGCAAACGCGAACGTAAAAATCAGGGGGACGAAAAATTCCAAAAAAAACTTTTCCTAAGGCCACCAAGGACTTATGGCGTCGCAATCCGATTTGTGTTCGCGTTTGCGCGCGCAAACGCGAACGCAAAAGTTAATATAGAGCGTCCTTGATACGCTTATATGTTCTTTGACAAGTGAAGACAGACCGGATACCGGCTACGCCCACGGACTGCGCTCCGTGGGCCCATGGAACGCAGTCCATGGGCATGGCGAAATGGCAAGCCGTGCCGTTTAGGCAATATAGGCAATGGCGGATTTTTTGAAATGGGCGAAAAAATGACCTCAAAATACGCAACTGCTTGCACGCCAAGGATTTACGGATTTTGCCTTTGTTCCCATTTGTTCCGAATCGTTCCCAATTGTTCCCAATTGTTCCGAATCGTTCCCAATCGTTCCGTTTCGTTCCGAATTGTTCCGTTTCGTTCCGTTTCGTTCCGAAAATGTTCCCTCACATCAGTGGAACAAAGCCGACGGATAACTATCCGTCGGGTCCGCTCGCATCTGAAACCGACGGATTGCTATCCGTCGGCTTGGGGTCAACAGGTGAACATGGATTTAACTACGGCGGACTATTATGATGTCGGGTAATCTTACGCCAAAGGAAAACGACAATGATCCAACTCTACTGGAAGAACGCCACGGACAAGGCCATCGGGCCTGAACATGGAATTTCGCCGAGCGAAATGGCTTCGGCAAGCGAGAAGGTCGCCGCCGCTCATAAGGTCGTCGTCGAGCAATGGGATGCCGGCGAACTGGGCTATGCGAAACTTCCCGCTCGGCGCGATTACCGCGACGAAGTTATGGAACTCGCAGGACGATATCGCGGGAAAATGACCGACCTTGTGGTTCTCGGAATCGGCGGATCGGCTTTGGGCAATATCGCACTGCAAACGGCATTGAATCCGGTTACATATAATTTGTTGAGCGATGCGAAGCGTCCCGGCCCGAGGCTGTTCGTTCTGGACAATGCCGACCCGACGCTTATCGGCGATACGCTGGCGATGTTGGGGCGTCGGCTCGGCAAGACGCTGTTCAACGTGATTTCCAAGAGCGGCGGGACGGCGGAAACGGCGGTTATGTTTATGGTCGTCCGCGAGATGCTGCGCAAGCGTCTTGGCGAGAAATTCGCCGACAACATCGTCGCGACGACCGACCCCGAAGGCGGCATCCTGCACGACATTGCCAAAGCCGACGGCTATGCGACGCTAACCGTACCGGGCGACGTCGGAGGCAGGTTCAGCGTGCTTTCGCCCGTCGGGCTGTTCAGTGCAGCCATGTGCGGAATTGACATTGACGCGCTGCTGGCGGGAGCGGCCCGAATGGCAGAAAGGGTAAAATCGACCCCGCCGGCGAAGAATCCCGCCTGCGTCCTGGCGGCAGTCAAATACCTCATGTACGCCCGAAAGGGAAAACCCATCCATGTGATGATGCCCTATTCCAACCGCCTTGCCGGACTGGCTGACTGGTATAAGCAACTCTGGGCAGAATCGCTCGGAAAGGAAACCGACCGCGGCGGTCGGAAGGTTTTCGTCGGTCCGATGCCGGCAAAGGCTTTGGGCGCGACCGACCAGCACAGTCAGATTCAACTCTACCGCGAAGGCCCTAACGATAAATTAATCGTTTTTCTGGAGGTCGAAAAGCATCCGCGCGAGGTTCGCATCCCGGACGTCTTCGGCAACGTCGGAAAACTCGCATACCTGCGGAAGGTCAAAATCTCGAAACTGCTCAACGTCGAGAAGCAGGCGACAGAGTACGCCCTTGCCCAGTCGCGCCGCCCCAGCGTTACGATCCGCTTCGAGGCTGTTACGCCCGAATCCGTCGGGGAATTCATCTTCCTCTACGAGTTCACCACAAGCCTGGCCGGCGAGATGCTGGACATCAACGCCTACAATCAACCGGCAGTCGAACTTGGAAAGAAAGCGACTTTTGCACTTCTGGGCAGAGATAAGTCCGACCCAATGGCCGGCGAAATCCGCAAATTCGCGGAGACCGACGCGGAATACCTGGTGTGAATTGCAAAAAATTCACGCCGCGAGGCCTCCGAAGCCGATTGTTTTACCGGCTCCGGAGTCCAGCACGGCGCGCCACCCCTCCCATTGGTGTCCTGTATATCGCCTCAATCATGAGGCGCTAAAAACGTGCATTCAGCCGAGGATGTTTTATGGTCCTTCCCGAAAAGCGTAACGACGACATATTGCCGCTCGACGGTCGTGCTGCCGTCGCTGTCGGCCCAAGTGCAATCGACCCACGCGCGGACAGTGGTAGAACCCGCCGACGCATTGGCCGGTCCGACCCACGTTCCGACCGACTCCAACGGCGCCATTTTCCATTTTACGAGTTTGGCGCCTTCGTTGCGGTTTTTCGTGTCGGACTGTTTGGAAAGTTTCCACTCGACGACGGTAACCGCCCGATTGTAAGCGGCAACCGAAGCGGCGGAATTCGCCTGGACGGATTTACCTTCGGTCTTATAGGCAACGGTGCGCTGGCGGATAAGTTCGCAACAAGTCGCGCCGTCGGCATCGGCTCCGGCGAATTGCGTAACGACGCCGTTGACTACCGTCGCGGAAACCCGCCTCGCCCACGCACCGACAGACCAGCACGCATGCAATTTCCCGCCGGTACCCGCGACGCTGTCGGGCTTACCGTACATCTCGACCAGGTCGGCGTAGTGAACCTTCGAGCCTTGGGCGACTTTCCAGGATGCGGGCGATCGTTGCGCCGTCGGGCTAACCACAGCCGCTGCCGCCAGCGATGCGCGAGTGGCTGCCTCGTCGTCGATATGCGTAACAAGTCCGTTAATCGACCAGGCGGTGTGTTTGTCGTCCCATTTCATCTCGACGTAATCGTTGCGCTGGAATGTCAGCGACGGATAACCCATCCGGCGGATAAGTTCGCCGACGGTAATCGGCATCTCAACCTGCTGCTGCGACGGCGTCGCCGTCTCGGCCTGATCCGTCTGCTGCTCGCCCATGTCCAGGACGGCGACAAACCGCTTCAATTCGTCCGAAGTCTGCTGCTGCGACGCAAGTTCCGTCGTCAGCCGGGAGCAATCATCCCGAAGTGCGACGTTGGCATCATTGAGTTCTTGTTTATCCGCCTGCGCCGCCGAAAGATCGGCTGCGAACTTCTTGGCAGTCTTGTTGGCCCGGTCGATCTGCGTCTGCCGGTCGGCGGCAAGTTTTTTCGCTTCGGCCATATTTTCCAACAGCGATTTTTGAGCGGTGTTCGCCCGGTCCAATTTCGCGTTCAACTGCGTGATGAATTCTTCGGCTGTGGCCACTTTGGCCTTTTCGGTTTCGGTTGCCTCAGCCGACGCCACCGCCTGTTCGAGCGCCGACGCCAGTTCAACCTTGGTCTCGGAGAGCTGCCCGCTAAGTTTCTTCTGTCCGGCAACGGCCTTATCGAGCCGGAGCTGAACCGCTTCGAGACCCTGCTCGGTCTCTCGCAAATCGCTCTGCGCGCTGCGTGGCGTAATGAGATACCCCGCTACGCCGAAGACAACGGCAATTACCACAGCCGGTACAACGGTTTTCAGCCAAGACGGTTTGATCTTTTTCGTTTCGGTATCCATCGTTTCAAGTCCCCAATAGTGTTCCTGAACCTGTCATTACCATTACACGACAATTGTAAATACACACTGAAATACCTATCGACCCCCATTGGGGCGACCTTAAGTAACGAACAAAAATGCCATTCCCGTCGTCGGTGTGGTATAATCAATTGTGTCGGAGGTAACGTTGCAACCGAATGTCTGAACTGTATCAAAATGAGTCTGATGCCCTGAATGAACGGGCAATACTTGTAAGCGTGATCCTGCCCGGCAGCGACAGTCCCGGGGTCCAAGCCGACGGCGATGATCCGCTGGGCGAATTGCGGTCGCTGGTGCAAACTGCCGGGGCCCAAATCGCCGGCGAGATGATCGTACGACGCAGCCGTTTGCACCCCGGACTGTACATCGGGGCAGGCAAAGCCGGCGAGATCGCCGAAGCCGTCGAAGACACCGAAGCCAACCTGGTCGTATTCGACGCCGACCTCTCGCCTGCGCAAATTCGTGACCTGGAAAAGATAATCCAGTGCAGGGTTCTCGACCGCAGCGAGGTTATCCTGGATATTTTCGCCGCCCACGCCCGAAGCAAAGAAGCGAAACTCCAGGTGGAACTGGCGCAATTGGAGTACACCTATCCGCGTCTCCGGCACATGTGGACGCACCTGGAACGTATCGCCGGCGGAGCCACGAGCGCCGCAGCCTCGGTCGGCGGAATCGGAACACGCGGACCCGGCGAAAAACAACTCGAAATCGACCGCCGACTGGTCCAGAAACGCGTCTCCGAACTCAAACGCCGAATCGCCGAAATAGACAAACGCAAACAACGCACCGTCAAATCCCGGCGGGGAAATTTCCTCATCTGCCTCGTCGGATACACCAATGCCGGAAAAAGCACGTTGATGAACCTCCTGACCGATGCCGGCGTCGGCGTTGCCGATAAACTCTTCGCAACGCTGGAGACACGCACGCGACGCTGGAACCTCGGCGACGGGCAGATCGCATTGCTGAGCGATACGGTCGGCTTCATAGGCAAACTCCCCCACCACCTGGTTGCGTCGTTCAGGGCGACGCTTGAAGAAGTCATCGGCGCTGACCTGCTGCTGCACGTCGCCGATGCATCTGCCCCAGGCGTCGCCCGGCAAATCCAGGCCGTCAAGGTCGTACTCGACGAACTCGAATGCGGACAAAAGGAGCAGATGCTCCTGCTCAACAAAACCGACCGCATAATCGACCCGACCGTCCGAACGGTATTGGCCGACAAATATCCCGGCGCAATCTTCACCTCGGCTGCCACCGGCGAAAACGCCCAAGCCGTTATTGAGGCTGTGCTTCATAAAGTGCAGGGGCGACAGGTTCGCGTTACCATCGAGGCCAACTGCGCCAACGGACTGCTGATGCAGTACATCGCCCAACACGCACGAACCACAGGCGAAGAATATCACGAAAGCAACGTTACCCTCGAAGCCACCATCAGCGAAAAACACCTCGCCAAACTGAACGCCTTCGGTGAAGACGTCAAAATAGTAAAAACCGTAAAAACCGGGACGGTTTAATCCCCTTGTTACGGAGACGGAAACAATGAAGTTCACGATTCGCCAGATGAAGGAACACCTCGCCGCAGCGGGCATCCCCGTCCGGCTGTAAGGTTACAAAGAAATAGCCTATTGGAGAAATGGCGGGAAATCGGAAAACCGTCGTAACCGGGGGCACCCTTATGAATGAAGAGGACGCAGCATGAAAACCGTCAATGGCGTGAAAGTTTACACCAATCTTGCAGAGGTCGTGGCGTCTGAGCATACGGCCCTGCTCATCATTGACGTACAGGAGGGAGATTGGAAGAATTTGAAGGGGATGACGAAAAAGGCGCTTGCTGGAATTGAAAGAGTTCTGGAAGCCGCTCGAACCACGGGTGTCAGGGTCATCTATTTCCGCAACGTGCAGCCACCCGATCATCTCACCATGTCGCCGCCTTACCTGCGATTGCTTATCAAGGGAGGATACCGCCCTGGGAAGGACCCAATTCCCGTTCTTGAAGGGTCGCCGGATACCAACATCCTTTCCTGTATAGCGCCGAAATCAGGGGAACGGGTTATTGACAAGAGACGCAGCAGCGCCTTTGAGGGTACTGAGCTGGATGTGATCCTTCGCTCGAACCGGATTGAAACCATAGTACTCGTTGGCGGCTCAACGGATTGGTGTGTGGAGGCAACCCTTTGGGCCGCTACCGGGCGGGACTACTATGCCGTCGTACTGGAAGACTGCGTGAGAAGCCCCCGGCCGGCAGGACATCGTGCAGCGCTCAAGCAAATGGCTGTTATAGCCGACGTCGCCCGCGCTGCCGATGTGATCGCGATCTGGAACAAAAAGAAAAAGAAATTGTAGGGCAAGCATCACTGTCCGAGAATAAGGGAACGGAGCACTTAGTTCTTTTTATTCCTTTTTATTCCGTGGGTCAACTGGCCCGGCCCACAGTTCCCACAAGAATTTGCCATATCCGGGTATCCTTAAACGTCGAAGTCGGCTCATAATAGTAGAAGGCCTTCGGAACTGGAGTTGATGTGGAAGAAATCGAATCATTGGTGAAAAAGGTTACGGCGGCGGATGTGGCCGCCGAAGAGCGCCTGGCGGCGTTTGGCGAGATTGTCCGGCGGTATCAGGACATGGCCTACGGCTGTGCGTATGCGATACTGGGCGATTTTCACCTGGCAGAGGACGCGGCGCAGGAGGCATTCCTGGCTGCATATCGGGAACTGCCCAACTTGCGGGAAGCCAGGGCGCTGCCCGGTTGGCTTCGGCGGATCGTGGTAACCCAGTGCAGCCGGATGACCCGCGGCAAGCGGGTTTCGACCACTGGGCTGGATGCCGCGGTAACTGTGGCTTCAGGCAATCTTCAGCCGCCCGAAGCACTGGAGAAGCAGGAAATGGAAGACAAAGTTCTCTCTGCAATCCGCCAACTGCCGGAAAACCAGCGAATGGTAACGACGCTCTTCTACATCAACGGGTATTCGCAGACAGACATCGCCGAGTTCCTCGAAGTTCCGGTTACAACTGTCAAGAAGCGACTGGTAACCGCGCGGGGCCGGCTCAAACAAAGGATGATGAAAATGGTAGATGAAACACTGAAGAGTTTTCCACTTTCCGGCGACTTTGCAGACGTTGTCGTACGCAAGGCCGCATCGCAGGAAGATTTGAAACAGGCCGCTGCCCTGTTGAGTTATAGCGGCAAGAAGAGGCCCGGCGATTTTGGTTCACCGGCCAATGCGGACAAGGCTGGGGTCTATATCGTGGGCGAAGAAGGCAGCGTTGAGGCGGCTGGTTATTTCAACGAGACCAAATTCAGCATCGGCTCGGTGGTCCTGAAGGCGGCCCGACCTAATGAAATGGGCGCTGAGGCAGCCGGCGTTCCCGACCCGGCCTTCGTCAAGGGTTTTCAAGGCTGCTGCAAACTCGCAAAGCAGCAAGGCATCCACCTGGCCGTCGCTCACGGCAGCCAGTACGACCACGCCTTCTGCGGGTTCGTGCCGTGCTTTTATTACCCCGTGGCCACGATGCCATGCGAGGCGGCCAAGTCTATCGTAACCCGCGCGACCATAACCGAAGCGGACCAGAAGCAGTCCGAAACAGCCAGTCAGGCTTGTCTGTGCGACCCTTACTCGCCGAAGATGAGCGCCTACATCGGCGGCGGCGTTTGGCATGTAATTAGGCAGGACGGCAAAGTTGTCGGATACGTGCGAGTGAATCGCGATTTCGACCCCGCCAAAAAGTGCGACATGCCATTCGGCTACATTACTGATGTAACGGTGCAGACACGCGAAGCCGCACTGGCCGTCCTCCGAATCGGCACCCAACTGGCTGAAGCCGCAGGCGAGAAGGAGTTTTGCGTGATGCAGTCGCACATGACGCTTATCACCCAGGCAATGCTCGCCCTCGGCGGGACGTACTTCCTTCGCGGCTCGTGCGACCTGGTGGGCCTGGACGCCGAGATGGTCGCCATCATCGACCTTGCCGGCCTGGCGAAGAACCTGGAAGGCGAGTTTCAGTCCAGATTGCGCAACTCGGCCTTTACCGCTGCGTTTTCGATTGAGATGGGCGGGGCGACGGTCGGTTTTATGGCAAAGGCCGGACGGCTGGAGATCGTTACCGGCAAGCAAAAAGTCCATCGTCTGCTGCCCCGCTGGGTTACAACCCGGCTGTTCACGGGCTACTACTCAGGCGAGGACGTTCTTGCGATGGGTCCGATTCCGTGGGACAGAAGCGACGGCAGGACGCCCGACGACGTGAAACTGGACAACAAACCGCTCGATATGCCGGAGGCTGAAGCGGCGTTATTTGCGGCGCTGTTCCCGAAACTCTGGCCCGTTTCCTGGCCTGACCCGGACGTCTGGCCATGGGTTATCGGCAAGGAACATCCGCGGTATCAGGGTGAGCAGAACAAAACCCCCGAAATGAAGGCACAGATTGACGCGCTGCGTTTCCCGTGGATCGGTTTTTGACAAATTCAAAATACCGAATTTCAGGAAAATAAAAGGGAGCAAGTCGAATCATTGACTTGCCCCCTTCTTCCTTTTCTTCTCAATTGGAAATCGAAAATTGGAAATCGAAAATCCTCAACCCTTCTTCCCGTCAGCGGCTACTTTAAGCGCTTCGATAAGCGCCTGGGCCTCTTCGAAGTCGATTACGCCGTCCTCATCGACGTCGAACTGTCCCTCGACGCCGGTATTGACCTTCGCCTTGCCCTTGGTCTTGATCATCGCCATCTGGGCCTGGAGTAAGCCCTTGAGTTCGCTCTCGGAGAGGACGCCGTCGCCGTTGGCATCGTATTTCTTCTCTGCCGGCGTATTTACCTTCGCCTTGTGGCGATCCCAGAAGGCTTTGGCCTCTTTGGCATCGACTTTTCCATCGTTATTTTTATCGGCAAGCGATTCCCATCGCGTATCGACTACGGACCGTTCGTCGATGGCGTCCCACATAGCCTGGGTCTCCGCCAAGTCGATGATTCCGTCGCCGTCGGCGTCAAATTGCTTCTCAAGCGGCGTGTTAACCTTGGCCTTACCGTTGGTTTTTATCAGGATCGCCAGGTCGCCGAGCATCTTCTTGGCTTCGCTTCCGCTGAGCCAGCCGTTACCGTCGGCGTCGTACTTTTTCTCGATCGGCGTATCTACTTTGCTCTTATGCTTCCGCCAGAACACCTTGGCTTCGTGTGCATCGACTTTTCCGTCTTTGTTCCGGTCGGCGATTTTTTCCCACTGCTTATCGACAATGGCCCGCTCGCCCACCGCGACTCGCAGGGCATGGGCCTCTCGACGGTCGATTACCCCATCGCCGTTGACGTCGAATTCGCGTTCGATGGGCGTGTCAACCCTGGCCAGTCCGACGGTGTTGATAATTCGCAGACGGTCTTTCATCCAGGCTTCTGCCTCGCTTCCGCTTATCCATCCGTCTGAGTCGATGTCATACTTCTTCACCACAATGACGACCTTCGCCCTTCTGGTTCGCCAGAACGTCCGGCGTTCCCGGAGGCCGATTCTTCCGTCGTTGTTGCGGTCCATATATCGCCGCACTTCACGACGACCGACGTATCCGTCCCTGTTCCTGTCCGCCCGTCGCTCCCAGGGATTGTTAACTCTGGATCTCCTTCTTGTGCGCTTTTTAGTCATGCGGCGTTCTTTGGCATCTACTCTGCCGTCCCTGTTACGATCGACTCGCCGCCTGCCGGGTTTGGGCCTGGGACCTGCCTCCAATGTGGACAATGAAACAAACGTAACGGCCAGTACTGCTGTGAGCATTGTTCTGATTCGCATTTCCCTCTCCTTACTGCTGGTTTTCGAGCACTCGTTCTTACGTTCTGATATAAACGCCCATAGGCTGAAATTCTTGCCGGATTTCCAAAAAAATATGCACACTGTGCCGGCTTTGTCTCAAACCACCAAATCGGCATTTTTCGCTGGGTAAATAAGTACGAATCCGGGCGAATTCGTCCCGGCCCCGGAGGCGCAAATGAAAAGTCTTGCCAACAATTAACGCATGAATAATAATCACAAGCATTGTTGAGGAGAATCGTTATGACACCAAGAGAACGAATTCTTGCCGCGCTGGAACATAAGGAGCCGGACCGTGTGCCCGTCGATTTGGGGGCGACCGAATCGTCCGGCATTATGGGCATCGCTTACAACCGCCTGAA
>DAOVLV010000343.1 GCA_030631085.1 Planctomycetales bacterium
ACCGTTACGACCGTATCGGCGTCCTGGAGGCTATGGGATTCGGCGCTCGCCTCGAAATCCACCAGTCGGACTCGACTTACCAGCAGGTCCGCCGGCGCTTCAAGTCGGATTATCTCACCGCTCCTGCCGGGCTGCTTCACAGCCGGTTTGGTGCTCCGGGGCCTGACCGTCGCCATCTGCGGACGGTGGCTCGGCGTCTTAATCGTCGCGAGAATGTTGCCTCCGATGGCTGGGCGCGTCTGTAGCAGGTTGCCGGTTTCTTCCTCAATATCAAGCACCGTGCAGTCTGCCGTCAGACCGGCATGGGCCTTGATTGCGACGTACGGCATCAACGTCCTGCCCATGGACGTCGCGCCGGCGATGATAATCTCGGGGTGATATTCCTCGATTATTTTCAACATGCAGGCCGAGTACGGCTCAACGAGAAAATGCTCCAACTCCGGTGCTTCGGTCGCCACCACGCGGTCGGCTCCGCAGTCGATTAACTCCTGAAGATCATCGGCGTTTATATCATGCCCGAAGATCATCGCCGTCAGGTCAGTATTACGTTTGCCGGCCAGTTCGCGCCCGCGAGTTAACAACTCATAACTGATCCGCTGAACGCGACCACCATCCTGCTCAGCCAGTATCCAGACACCTTTATACTCCATCACTTTCACCCTATAAAACTTGCTTTTCCTTTAGAAATTCCACCATACGGTCAACCGCAACAACAATGGACTCATCATCGCCGGCGATGAGTTTTTCGCACTGCCGTGCGACGGTGGGTTTGTGAATTTTCACTACCCGCGTCGGCGAACCGTTCAGGCCTAGTTTGTCCGACTCGACCTCAAGATCGCCGCTGGCCCAGGTGGGGATTTCCATCTTCTTTGCCTTCTGCTTGCCACGGAGCGTCGGCAGGCGCGGGTCTGCCACCTCCTTGACGACTGTAAGCACAGCCGGTAAGTCCACATCCAGCACCTCGTATCCGGTTTCGACCAGACGATGCACCCGGCAGGATTTTTCGGCAACCGTATCAACCTTCCCGATATACGAAGCCACGGGCAAATCGAGGAACGACGCGATCCCAGGTCCGACCTGACCGGTATCTCCGTCGGTCGCCCGCTCGCCGCAAATTATCAAATCGTACCCACCGATACGTTTTATTGCACCGGCCAGGACATAACTCGTCGCCCAGGTATCGGCACCGGCGAATGCCCTGTCTGAGATGAGGACGGCAGAATCGCACCCCATCGCAATCGCCTCCCGCAGGGCTTTTATGGCTTTGGGAGGCCCCATCGAAATGACGACGACCTCCCCGCCGCTGGCCTCGCGCAGACGGATGGCTATCTCAATGGCGTAGAGATCCAGCGGGTTGATGATGGCTTCGACGCCCTCGCGGATCATCGTTCCGGTTTCCTCGTCCATCCGAACGGCGTTCGTCTCGGGGACCTGCTTTATAGGTACTATTATCCGCATAAAGAAAACTCCTGTTCTTTACAAGCCGATTATGATACCAGAAAAATTTTTCCGCGACATCTAAAATTATAATGGATTTCTGTTACACTTCAAGCAATAATATGGTAGAATTCTTTCAGGTGGCAGGCGGATTTCTGTCATATCCTGTCGCTATGGTGTAACCATGGGCACAATTACTCATGAAGACATTCTTTTGGCCGGTGTTGTCGGCGCGGGCGGCGGTGGTTTTCCCACGCACGTAAAACTCTCCGCCCAAGCCGATACGGTAATCATAAACGCCGCAGAGTGCGAGCCGCTACTGCATAAGGATAAGGAAATCCTCCGTCACTTCGGCGATGAGGTTTTAGCGGGTCTGGCAACGGCCATGGAACTCGCCGGCGCGAAGCGCGGGATAATCGCCATCAAGGAAAAATACTCCGACGTAATCGCATCGCTTCAGGATAAACTATCCTCAAACTTCTCTATCGCTCCGCTGGCTGACATCTATCCCGCCGGCGACGAAATGATCCTTGTTTATAACGTCCTGGGGCGGGTCGTTCCGCCCGGCGGCTTGCCGCTGGACGTCGGCGCGGTTGTGATGAATGTCGAGACAGCCTTCAATGTGGCTTTGTCGCAGAGTGGACCTGTAACGGAAAAATTCCTCACCGTCGCGGGGGCAGTGGCTGAACCCGTAACGCTCCGCGTACCGTTGGGTATCTCGCTTGGTGAATGTGTAACCGCCGCCGGAGGTTCAACCGTTACCGATGCGAACTACATCGTCGGCGGTGTGATGATGGGGCAACTCGAAGACGACCTCGACGCGCCGGTCGATAAGACTACCGCCGGGATAATCGTCCTGCCTTCGGATCACGTCGTAATTCGCAGGCAGCGGCGCGACTGGACGCAAATCAGCCGGATCGCCCGAAGTGCGTGCGACCAGTGCAGTTTCTGCACCGAACTGTGCCCTCGCTATCTCCTCGGCCATCCCGTCGAACCCCACCTGGCGATGAGGAGCATGGGCTTTAACCTCCTCGGCGAAGCCGCTGTTCTGGGAGCATCGTTCTGCAGCGAGTGTAACCTGTGCAGCATGTACTCCTGCCCGGAAGGCCTGGACCCGAAAGAGATTTATGCCCGAAAAAAGGCGGAATTGGCTGAAAAAGGCGAGAAATGGGCCGATCCATCCTTTAATCCCCGCCGGCCTGCACTACATATGTCCGATCGTCAAGCCCCGATGCAACGACTCATGACCCGCTTGGCGCTGACTGGCTTTACCAATATCGCCCCACTGAAAACTACACCGGTTTCAACCGGAAAGGTCGGAATTAAACTCGCCCAACACATCGGTGCCGCCTGCGAACCCGTCGTCAAAGTCGGCCATGTTGTTCGCGTCGGCGATCCCGTCGGGGCAGTACCGCAGAGCAACGGGAAACCCGCACTTGGCGCACCGGTCCACGCATCAATCGCCGGGCGAGTTACTGCCATCGAAAACGACACCGTCTGGATTGAAAGGGAATAACCCATGGCCACTGCCAGAACAATCGGAGCACTGGAACTTTCCAGTATCGGTATCGGATACAAGGTTCAGGACGAACTTCTCAAGGCCGCCGACGTGGAACTGCTGATTGCCCGGACGATATGCTCCGGCAAATATCTGATTATCGTATGCGGGTC
>DAOVLV010000144.1 GCA_030631085.1 Planctomycetales bacterium
AATCCGAAACATCCGTCGAATCTCACCGAGCCGAATCGACCTGGCTTGGCAGGCGCGTACATCTGATAGGCGCAGGCGGCGTGGGTATGCGTGCGTTGGGACAGTTGCTGATGATGCGAGGCGCTGTAGTCAGCGGCTCCGACAGTGTGCCTTCAGCGATACTGGACAGCCTCGCCGTTCACGGCGCAACTGTAACAATAGGTCAACAGGCAGAGAACATCCCGTCCGATTGCGACCTGGTGGTATATTCAGCCGCGATACACCAGGCCAATCCTGAACTGCTCGGAGCCGAGCAGTCCGGGTGCGAGGTGATTAAATATAGCCGGATGCTCGGACGACTGATGAGCGAGGCCGAGGGCGTCGCCATCGCCGGTACGCACGGCAAGAGCACCACCACCGCCATGGTCGCCTACGCCCTGACATCGGCGGATAAAAACCCTTCATTCGTGGTCGGCGCGACTTGCGACCAACTTGGCGGTCCCAGCGGGGCAGGGCAAGGAAAGCATTTCGTGGTCGAAGCCTGTGAATACGACCGCTCTTTCCTCAACTTATCGCCGACTCTGGCAGCCATTTTGAATATCGAAGAAGACCACCTGGACTGCTACGAGAATCTCGACGCGATAATTGAGGCGTTCCGCGCCTTCGCTGCCAAGGTTCCGCCTCACGGCCTGCTTGTGGCTAACGGAGAGGATCGCAGCGTAGCCTCGGCTGTGCGGGATGCTTCAGCCGACGTGCAGACATTCGGTCTGGACGAACAGTGCACGTGGCGTGGGTCTAACCTGACGGCGGATCGCGGGCGGTTCCGCTTCGACGTGCTGGTCGGTGGGCGGAAGTTCTGTCGAATCGCCCTTCAGATTCCGGGACTGCATCACGTCTATAACGCCCTGGCTGCGACGGCGATGCTTTTCCAGGCGGGTTTGTCGCCGGAGCAAATCGCCGGCGCAATCGGATCATTCGAGGGTATTGAGCGTCGAATGACCGTAAAGTCTCAACTCGGCGGCGTTACCGTGGTCGATGATTACGCTCATCATCCAACCGAGATTCAGGTTACGTTACGGGCGGCATCGGAGTTCTTCAGCCCGCGACGGATATGGTGCGTATTCCAGCCACACCAGCATTCGCGGACGCGATTTCTGCTAAAGGACTTTGCGCGAAGTTTCGGTCTTGCCGATAAGATTATAGTGCCGGAGATTTATTTCGTCCGCGACAGCGAGCGTGAGAAGGAGCACATTTGCGCCGAAGACCTCGTTTCGCAGATAAGACTCAACGGTGGAGATGCGGTTTTTCTCCCGACATTTGAATTAATTACCGAACATCTTAAAGAATCTCTCGCTCCCGGCGATCTGGTAATCACGATGGGCGCGGGCGACGTGTGGAAGGTTGCCGATGAAATTGTTTGCTGGATTGGAACAAATAGTTAAAACCGCCGAACCCCTTGCGCCGTACACGTGGTTCAGGATCGGCGGGCCTGCGCAGTATTTCATCGAGCCGACCTCGGTGGAGCAATTGGTCGATGTCCTGAAATGCTGCCGGGAAAATGAAATACCGGTGCATGTCCTCGGCGGCGGCGCGAATCTGCTGGTGGATGATTCGGGCGTACAGGGAGCGGTGATTAAAATCACCGGCGAGACGTTCAGCAATGTTACCTTCACCGCCGACGGTGTCAAAGTCGGTGCGGCGGCGGATTTGAGCCGGCTTGTCCTGCGATGTGTGCGCGAGGGAAGGAGCGGGATGGAATGCCTGACGGGTATTCCCGGAAGCATCGGCGGTGCCGTAAAAATGAACGCCGGCGGGGCATTCGGCGATATAGGAAGCATCGTCGATAGCGTGCATCTGATGGACGCCGACGGAGTGGTCTTTACCCGTATGAGGGGAGAACTGAACTTCGGGTATCGGTGCACTAACATCACCTCCACGGTTATCCTGGGCGCGGAATTCCGACTGCTTGAAGACGACCCGCACAGAATCCTCAACCAGGTCAAACAGGCGTGGATTTACAAAAAGAACACCCAGCCTCTCGCAAGACGCAGCGCGGGGTGCATCTTCAAGAATCCCCGTGGCCTGTCAGCCGGCGCGCTGATAGACAAAGCCGGTCTGAAGGGCCGGAGCGTCGGCGGGGCGCACGTCTCCGACAAGCACGCCAACTTCATCCTCGCCGAACCGCTCGCGCGGGCGTCGGACGTCCTGAAACTCATCAACATCATTCGGGAAACCGTCTATAAACGCCTGGAAGTCTATCTCGAACTTGAACTCGAGGTCTGGTGAACCATGTCCGTCTCTGACGTATTGGACATAACTGTCCTGATGGGCGGTCTGGGGAGTGAACGGGAAGTTTCGCTGATGTCAGGGCGGGCTGTCGCCGATGCGCTGAAGCAGGCGGGGCATCGCGTTACCACTGCCGATATTTCACCCGACGACACTTCCGCCCTCGACCACGAGGGTATCGACGTGGTTTTCATCGCGCTGCATGGGACTTTCGGCGAAGACGGCCAGGTCCAGCGTCTATGCGAGCAGCGAGGATTGGTCTATGTCGGTTCAGGCCCGGAGGCTTCGGAATTGACGATGGACAAGGACGCTTCCAAGCGAGTCTTCCAACAGGCTGGTCTCGCCACGCCGGAGTGGGTGATTATCGACCGCTCGGCGAAGGACGATTTTCCGCTGCCGTGCGTGATCAAACCGGTCGATGGCGGTTCGAGCCTCGATGTTACCATCGCCCGCGATGAAACCACGCGAGAGGCCGCATTGGAAAGTCTTCTCACCACTGACGGGATGGCTATGATTGAGGCGTTCGTCCCCGGCAGGGAGATGACCGTCAGCGTCCTGGACGGTAAACCGCTTCCGCTGATTGAGATAATCCCGGACAGGGAGTTTTACGATTACATCGCCAAGTATGACGACGAGGCTACGCAGTTCATTTTCGATACGAAACTGCCCCCAGCCACCGAGCAGCACCTCCAGGCGGCGGCCTTGACGGCGCACAAGGTATTGGGTTGCAAGGACTTCAGCCGGGCCGATTTCATCCTCGACGCCGACGGGATCGCCTGGCTGCTGGAGGTCAATACGATTCCGGGTTTCACCGGTCATTCGTTGTTGCCCAAAGCCGCAGCCGCTGCGGGAATCAGTTTTGAACAATTGTGCGATCGGATTGTAAGGTTGGCGTTGGAACGGGCAGGGAAATAAGCACGCATGTCAAAAAAGACAAAAGATAAAAATAAAGACAAGGGTAAAACCGAGGCCGGTAACGATCAGTCTGAAGGTTCGTTGCCTGTCGGCGCTGCTGTAGGTATGAAAATTGCCTTTGCGCTCGCAGCCGTTGCTGTGGTCGTTGTCGGGATGTATCTGTTGCGCGAAAATGTTCTTTCTTCTTCGACCAGGCCGGCCGGCGAGTCTGTCCGCGTTCGTCTGGTCGATCCGCCGGAATGGTTGCCGGGCAACATAACCGACGGAGTGGTCGCCGACATTCAATCGGTCATAAAGGACAGAGGCACGCTTGATAACGACCTTACAAAGGACGTTTTCAATGCAGCCGGTAAAAATCCCTGGATATCGAAAGTTCATAAAGTTACCCGTCAGAAAGATAGGAGCGTTCTTGTCCGTGCCGATTTCCGTCGTCCGTTTGCGTTGGTGGCGTTCAGGCCTTTGGCGCCTGGGGATGTTCGTGTAGTTGATTCGGGCGGCGTGGTTTTGCCTCTGTTGCCTCGTCTGCTCAATGCACGCGGATACGTCAGGATACGGGAGATTACAACCGATCCTCCACCGGCGGGTGAAAAATGGGATTCCAAACCGTTGGCCGACGCGCTGAAACTGCTGGGGCTGATTAAGGACAAACCCTATATCTCCCGGATTGGCAGCATCGAAATTGAAAGAATTATCAAGGCCAGGGTCCACCTTGTCATGTATGCTTTTGCCGGCGACGGAAGGCGGGTAGAGATACTTTTCGGGCGCTTCCCGGCTGACGATCTGGACTACTGCGTAAGCCCCGCCAGGAAAATCGCCAACCTGGACAAAGTTGTTTCAGCCAATGGCGGGAGATTCGACGCAATCCGCGAGATAGATTTACGACACGATGAACCACACTACCGACCCTATTGACGAACGACCGCTTCAGCCCGCCGGGCATGTATGGTGTGCGACGGGCGTGGTGTTTCTGGTCGTTTCGCTGCTTGGACTCTCTGCCGGGGCGTTCTGGGAATTCTTCCTTCCGGCACATCGCACTCTGAACATCCCGAACCCGCCCGCGCTTCAGATGCTCGTCTCTGCCCAGGCGATCTTCCTGATAATGTTCTGGCCTCTGCTGGTTCCCCGTCAATTGAAGTTTCTGTTTCACGGCGTTGCCGAGTATGTCATTTTTCTCGCAGCCAGCGTTCCGCTTTACGTCGTCGCAGCCTGGCTGTCCGACGCGACATCAACCGACGTTTCCCGCAGCCTGTTATACCTCTCAGCAGTGGGGGTCGGGGCGATGGGGCTGGGGCTGTGGGCAAGGACAGGGCGGACGGCAATTATCACAGCCGTTACTTTGGCTGGGGTATTGATTGGACTCGGCGGGCCTGCGATGTATTACCTGTTGGTCGAACTGACCAGCGAAGCCGGTTCGGTCGATTGGCTTTGGTTGGCATCGCCGGTTACATGCGTATTTGACCAGGCCGGCGCAAGGGACCCAAACTGGTATCCGACACCGCTTTGGGCGTGGGCGCTTTGGCCTGTGGCGGGAGTTACCCTGGCGTTTCTATACTTATTGGCTGGGGAAAAATATCTATTTCACCACGGATCCCCCAGTCACCCGCTACAGCGACCATTAAATCACTGCTGATTGGATCGGGGCAAAACGTAAACCATGTACCCGGTTGCACAATCTGGGCTAACCGACCGGGCACTCTGCGGTATTTTCAGCGGTATGGTGGGCTTTTTGCAGATTCTTCATGTGCAGCACCTCTTCCAGGGCGGAGACGCATTTCTCGTCATAACCGGCGGGGCTGCAACGCCGTAATTCATTCATTGCTTCGATTGGCGGCAGGGCGGAACGGTGTGGACGGTCGTGGGTCATGGCGTCGTAAGCATCGGCAACTGCCAGTATTCTCGCCGATATTGGAATATCGTCGGATTTCAACTCGTGGGGGTATCCGGTACCGTTCATTCGTTCGTGATGGTAGCGGATTGCCGGTAGCATTTTGGCCATGAAGGTCAGCGGTTCCAGGATGCGGTAGGAAATCTCGGCGTGCATCTTGACCGTGCGAAACTCCTCGTTACCAAGGAGCGACGGTTTGTTGAGGATATGTTCCGGTACGGATAAAAGACCAATGTCGTGTACCTGTCCCGACAGATCGAGCATTCGGCACTGATAATCGTCCAGCCCGAGTTTTTCGCCCATCTTCCTGGCGAGGCGCCCGATTCGCTTGCTCCTGCCACGGGTGTAAGGGTCGCGGTTTTCAACGGCGGAAACTATCCGTCGGAGAACCTTGAAATAGTGGCGTTCCGCCCGAAGGGCAGATTCATGCGTGTCGAGGTGTTTGCGGTGGAGTTGCCTGACGCCCCGGCCAACCTGGAGCATAGCACCGGCCGATACCAACAGGACAATGGCTGCCAGGACTACAATTCCGCCGTGGCTCTCCTGCAATACCATTGCATAGACGCCCAGGGCGATGGCGATAGCGGATATGCACATTGAGCGGGCAACTTCACCAGCGCCGCCAACAAGTTTGATTCGACCGAACAAGATACAAACACCCTCCGCCAGAAAAAATACCCCGTTCCCTATTGTAAGGTTACGATTTCTTCGGCAAAGAAGTGGTGGAATATTCGTTTTTTTCCA
>DAOVLV010000255.1 GCA_030631085.1 Planctomycetales bacterium
AATAATTCAGAGGCAGAAGACGACTTGTTCAGATTACTCGACGCCAGAATTGTCGAAATCGCCGAAGAAATAATCAAGTGCCTGCGATACCACGAATCGGTATTTACCGACCGCGCCATTGAGCGCGTAATCTTTGTGGGAGGACAGGCGTACAACTCTCGTCTGTGCGAATCCATAGCCAGGCGACTGAACCTGCCCGCACAGGTAGGCGACCCCATGGGAGGCATTAAATGGGCACAGCAGGGACAATGCGACCCGGAACTCGACCAGCAAAAGCCAAATCCGTCATGGGCAGTGGCAATTGGGCTGAGCCTGGGGGCGTCCCTGAAGCCGTTAAAATAAACGAATACAAGATAACGTCGAAATGGAAATAATAGCGATTGTCAACGAGAAGGGCGGAAGCGGAAAGACAACAACTGCGGTGAACCTGTCGGCTGCCCTGGGTGAGATGAAGCAGAAGGTCCTGCTGGTTGACCTTGACGGACAGGCTGCGTCTTCGCGCTGGCTCGGCGTTGAAGACGACAACAGATTCGCAGACGCACTTTGGGCCGGAGAGGGGCTTGAACCAATCACGGATGTGATACCCGGAGTCTCACTGGCGCCGGGTAGCGGAAAACTCGACGCGGTAGCACACGACCTCAGACCCACGCAGGGCGGACAACTACGCAAATTGCTCCTGAATACCACCGGCTTCGAATATATTATTATCGATTGCCCTCCAAGTCTGGGTAACAGGCTGATCGGAAACGCACTCCTGGCCGCTACGCACGCCGTCGTACCGGTGGAAACATCCATCCTCGCCCTCGACGGTCTGAAAATCCTCCTGACAACACTCCAGGACATTCGCGACGGGTTCGGGCATGACATCATCCTGAAAGGAGTTGTGGCCTGCCGATTCGACGCCAGAACAAAACTAAGCCGATTCATCCTGACCGAACTGAAACGCGCCCTGCCAGGAAAGGTTTTTAATACTGTTATCCGCGAAAACGTCCGCGTACGAGAATGTCCCGCTTCAGGTAAAAGTATCCTGCAATTTGCACCGGACAGCCATGCCGCCGAAGATTACAGATCGCTCGCACGCGAAATACTGGACGGTCAAAACGGGGATATCATCGACACAAACGCAACAGAAGAGATTAATGAACAAGAACTGACTCAGGAAGAATACGACGATGTGCGGAGACAAACCAAGGAAGTACTGCATTCTTTCGGCCAGAAGCAGGACGAACAAACGCCCACGCCCGCAAAGCCGGCAAGTGAAATTTATAACGAGAAATGCAACACCGTCGCAGAACCACAATCCCCTGTAACAATAGAGACTCAACAAGACCACCAGGCAAACGAATCGTCGAATATCGACCAGGTGCGAAAACAAGCCGAAGCAATGCTGGGCAAGTTCGGCCCGAAACCGGACACGTCCGAACCGCCCGCGCCACCAGAACCGATTACGCCTGCTGAACCTCCGGCGCCTTTCGAACCATTCGGCCAGGATAACAGAGACGCGCAATTCGACCAGGAACCTTCCAGCGAAAAAGATCACGCTTATGCCGGGGGGATTAGCGAAGAACACCAAGCAGCGCCGGCGGTGGCTGTTATCGAAAGTGCTCTCACAGAACCAAAACAGGAAACCCAGCCTGAAAAAGAAGAACCGGCCAACGATGACGCAGCCGACAAGCAACAGGAATATCCAGCCCTGCGCGCAATGCTGCAAAAAATGAATGAAACCGCCGAAATGGACGACTCTGCAACGTAATTTGTCTGAAAAGAAATCGGAATACTCAATGGAGAAGAACAAAAATAATCCGGTAGAAGGTCGGCTCAGTATTCCATCTCTGACCAAAACGGAACCACACACAAAATCTACAAGAAAAAAGACCAATTACGGGTTTGAACGGCTTGGAATTATTTCCGATACGGAACCGGAATCCGACAAGCCGGTTTCGGAATTATCCGAAAAGCAAAAGCCCCCCCTACCCCCTACCGACGCCGCCCAGCCAGTCGCAGTTTCGCCGGTATCCAAAAAGATAACCGGACAAGCCGAAACGACCGAAGCGGTGGAGACAGAACATCGCTACGCAATTTTAAGCAACCTTTCGAGATATAAAAACATATTGGGCAGGAGAAAAACAAAGAAACTCCTGCTTCTTACCGGAATTCCCGTTATAGCGTTGACTTTGATTCTCTGGCTCAGCCTCGGTGGCGAAGAAACCGCCCCGCAAGTCGCCTCCGCGACGCATGTAACTAAACTCGCCTCGAAACCCTCACAAAACCCACCTGAAATCGCAAAGCGTCCCACAAAGCCAGTCATAGTAAAAATGCCGCAACACACTGAATCGGAGCCGGCAATCCCGGCTGAGACGCCGGCGAAATTAGCCATTCGTGAAGTCCTCAAGTTCCCGGCGGAAATGGAACCTGAACCCAAAACAATCACTCCCGTGCCGGCGCAGGCAGCACCTCCTCAAAGGCCCGACAAACCGAAAGATGCAGACCCCGAACCGGTAGTAAAAACCGCTCCGGTAATCGCTTTGGCGCCGGCCCGGTTAGGGCTTAGGCTCGGCGGGATAATGCGCGGGGCCGATGGAAAGATCGCTCTGATCAATAACCGATCCGTCAAGGTCGGGCAGACCGTCAACAACGCCAAAGTTGTTCACATAGGCGATTTCTCTGTTGAGGTTGAACTCGACGATAAGAGGTATCGTGTCGCAATTTCTTCTCCGCCGCCTGAAAAGACATGGGACGAGGACGAGGATGAATCTTCCGATTCCGATGATGACGGGGATGAATCAGAAACCGAAGACGAAGAGGAATAACGTCCCCCAGTAGTACCCGGCGTCACCCACCCAATTTTTCCTGCAGGAGTTTTTGGACTTCGGCTGGTGTGGCTGCGCCGCGAGATAACTGCATCACCTGGCCGGTCAGGAATCCGAAGGCCTTTTTCTGCTTCTTCCCGCCGGCCTTTACGTCTTCGACAGCCTGGGGATTTTTCGCAATGGCCTGATCCACCCATTCGGTAATTTTACCCGCATCGGAGACGGCCAGCAGGCCTTCCGACTCGGCGATTTTTGCGGGCGCGTCGCCGGTTTCGATCATCTTTACGAAAATCTTATCCCCAGCCGTCGCGTTGACCTTGCCGTCGGCGAGCATTTTGGCAAGTTCGCACAGTTGCTCGGTTGTGATGCCAATTTCGGCAATAGCACAGCCTCGCTCGTTGGCAAGCGAAGCGCCTTTACCCAGCATCAGATTGACGCAGCGTCTGGCCTCGGCTCCGGCGGCGACAGCGCCGTCCAGCAAATCGCCCGTCGGCGCATCGAGCGTCAGGGCGTCCGCCTGTTTTTCGGTGAGTTCGTATTCACTGATGTATCGGGCCTTGCGGGCAATGGGTAGTTCGCCGATTTCGGCGGCGATCCTTTCCCGCTGGGCGTCATCGACCACCACCGGCGCGAGGTCCGGCTCGGGGAAGTAGCGATAATCGTGGGCCTCCTCCTTGCCTCGCTGGAATTCGCAGGCGTTCAGGTCGTCGCGGAACCCCCAATTCTGCTTGCCAACGTCAGCCAGCGACCAGGCCTTGCCTTTTTCGGCAATCTGGGCATGGTGGTAGTCGATCACCCACTGGCAGGTTCGCTCAAGGGCGCGGAAACTGTTGAGGTTCTTGACTTCAAAGATGGGCGTAAAGTAGCCTGCGGACTCGTCGAAAACTTTTTCCGGATCACCGACCCACAGGGAGATGTTCGGCTCGAAGCGCATCTGTCCCATTTCCATATTGGCGTGCGAAACGCCAAGCCAGCGTACCAGCCGGTGCATCGAACGCGCGAAGGACATGACTTCTTCGACGTTTCGCAGGTCCGGCTCGGTAACAATCTCCAGCAGCGGGATGCCCGCGCGGTTCAGGTCCACGCCCGTATGGGCTGGGAAGTCGTGAACGTTCTTGCCGGCATCTTCTTCCAGGTGGGCTCGCGTGATGTCGATTCTTTTTACCTTATTTCCCGCTAACGGGATGTCAAGATGGCCTGCGATTGCCAACGGCAGGTCGTATTGGCTTATCTGGTAATTCTTTGGCAGGTCGGGATAGTAGTAACTTTTGCGGTCCCACTTGGTGAAGTCCGGCACGG
>DAOVLV010000044.1 GCA_030631085.1 Planctomycetales bacterium
CACAAACCAGAATTCTCTTTCAAAAAAGGTCGAATCTACGACGGTGACCGGCAAATCGTCAGGATTGCTCCTCGGAAACCCAATACAACATCCAAGGTCTTTACTTCGGTGGTCTTGAGGCCAGGGGGGAAAGAGGTCCTCGAGTGGATATGGATGAGGTGCGATGAACCCAAAGACTACTCGCTCGCCGAGGGAAGCACCCCCCAAAGGCTTATCCTCACGGGTAATCTCCAGAAGCACCGGGACATCGCCGTCAAGATCGAAGCGATTGTAACCTACGACGAGAAGTTGAACAGTTACGTGTATGATTTCTCCTGGGAAAGGAGGCTCAAAAAACGTCCTGCCTCCTGGAAGAACACCCCGGAGCTCCGCGACCCGGAGTCGCCGAGGCACAATTGGTACGGCGCTTCGCTGGAGTACTGCAACATAGGCCAGGCGGGAAGGAGCCAGAGCCATTGGGAGTATATGCTTTACCAGGCAAGAAGCGGCGAGTGGCTGAAGGTCCCGCTCAATCATTTTATCACCCTCCAGCAACTTCACCTTGAATTCAAAAAGGGCGGCGCACAATTCGGCTATTTCGGAGCCGATACGCCCTACGTAAATCCGGTGATTGAACTTATGGAAAACACGGCCGACGACACACTCGTGGGCATCTGCGACGCCGGGTACGACTATCACCTTAGAATGAAGCACACCCAGGGCAGAAGGAAATACAAGGCGAGGTTCCGGGTGTATTGTTTCGGGCAGGAAAAAGGGCGGGCGCTCATTCGCAAGGCGGAATTCAGATACACAGAGGCGGAAATGAAGGACTGGCAGCGACCTGCATTGAGATTCAGGAAAGGTTCGCACTTTATTACCGACTTCGAGCGGGGAAACTGCCAGATAAGCCCGATCTCCGTGGCGATCTGGCGACCCTTCGGGGACATATCAAAGACCCGCTGGCTCAGGAATGAAGGATACAAGTCCAAAGGGTGCATAAGAATAGGGCAGGAGGACACGCTCGTTAAATGTCACTGGGCGATTGCGTGCAACTGCGGGCTTTGGCCTACGACGGAGCCGGGCAAGACTTACAAACTCTCGGCCTGGATAAAGACGGAAAACCTCCGCGGCAAGGGAGCCTACATAGAGGCCGACATCCCATTTGTGATGTCTGAAAAGGGCAAATACAAATTTACTCGCGGCAAGAAGAGAATTACATCGAAGAGGCTTACCGGCACGAACGGCTGGACAAAGGTCGAGCTGGAAATCCCCGGCGTCGAAAAGGCGCTGCTGGACATACGCCTGTGCCATGAAGGGAAGGGCGTTTCCTGGTTCGACAACGTGATGCTTGAAGGGGATGTTCTGAGATATGACGAGGTAACGTGGGATGACAAGCCTGACAGGCGGTTCAGAAAGAAGGATCGTGACATACCGGAGGCAAAGAGCCGTGGAAATTCTGATTAGTTGGATGCTTATTTTCATCGTTGCCGTGATGTTGCTGGCTGGTTGTAGCGCCGCCCCGGCTGTGCAGACCGGCAGTTACAGACCTGATATTTCCCATCGCCAGGGCGTCATCTACGACCACGGCAGGCCGATTGCGAAGATTAAAGGCTTTCGCCTCAAGTCGGTGGTGCTCGTTCCCGGCGGGCAGGCCACGATAGAGGACTGGGACGTCTCCTGGCGCGGCGGCAGGGGGAAGGTAACGACACTGGAGGGTGTTTCGGTCCGGCAGAGCAGCCCTTCCGCCCTGGAGGTGATGATTGACGGGCGTTCCGCCGGCGGGCATTACAGCAGCACGACGAAGATTACAATAACCTACAGCAGGACGCTTGACAGTTACCTCTACGAAGTCGAATCCACGCTCGTAAAAGAGAAATTCCCGATAGAAGGCTGGTACTACGTTGATTGGAAAAAACTCGTCGGCCCGCCTTCGGAATGTTGCCGGCTGAAATTCAAGGCGCCGGACAAGTGGAACTGCTGCGTGTACAGGGACCGGGACGGGAAATTTACAAAGATACCCTTCAATTATCTCATGACGCCGGACAAGGCCCGGCAATACTTCCCCCGAAAAGGCGCGTTTGTGGGTTATTTCGGCGATTCGGAAGGGGTTAATCCCGTCATTGAATTCATAGACGCCACCGGCCTCAACAGTTACGCCCACATATCAGCCTCACTGGACAGTCTCTATCTGGGCCGGCTTTTCAATAACGTTTTAGGACACTGCAGCGACAGGCTCGGCATCCGGTATCGGTTGTGCCGGTACGGCCGCAGGCGTTCTGCGCCGATAGTCCGGGCAGGGCGGGTCAGGAAATACACCGACGAGGAAATACAGGAATACGCCCGTCCGAGGTTCGAGCCGGAGAAGGTCTGCGACTTCGAAAAGGCGATAGACCTGACCAAAACGGACAAGGCCGGGTATTGGGACGTCTTCGGCGACATCCTTGACGCCGAGTGGTGTGCCAACGTCGCCCACAGCGGCAGGCGGTCGCTCAAATGCGCCGGGAATTTAAAATCCTCAAAGTGCTGGTGGGAACTGGCGCTGCACACAAAGGTATATCCCATGTTGGAGAAGGGCGGGAAATACCGCGTAACCGCGTATGTGAAGACAAACGCCCTGGACGGCAAAGGTGCCGTACTGGAGTGCATAAAACTCAAGGGTGGAGCGGCCTTCAAATCGCCGCCGATAATCGGCACGACGGGATGGAAGAAGTTGGTGGTCGATATCCCGCCGTCTTCGGAAGCCACCGGCCTGCAAATAAGATTGCTGCACGAAGGCAAGGGCGAATCTTGCTTTGACGACGTGCGATTCAGCCGTGTTGCGAAGTAGTTCGCTACATAGCACGAGTCGCTCCGTCCACTTAATTACCATTGCGGACTTGTCACGGCGTAGTCTTGACGAAGCCGGATTGCGGATTATTCTTCATAAAAACCTCCAGCCCACGGAAAAGGAGAAGCAATCTGTGGGCTGGGGGTACATACCAATTTCCAATTGTTAACTATCCGTGTAATCCGCCGTCAGGCCACGACATGTCTGCCGTGCCATGGTGGACTACTTTTTCCGTCGTCCCCTCGACTACGCTCGGGACCTACGGCGCAACAGAACGCCGATTCCGCCGATGCCAAGAAGCACCATCGTCGCCGGCTCGGGAATCTGGATCAACTGTCCGCCAGTTCCACCGTCGAAGACACGGCCGTCGCCCGTATAGGCGCTCGGCGCTTCGCCGTTCAGATAGTAAAGCGTCAGGCCGCTCAGGTCGAGTGTCGAACCGGCTAATATATCGAGGGTCTCGACGTAGAGGACCTCGGCCAGTGCGTCCTGCTGGTTGTTCGACGCATCGACCAGCGTCAGGTTGGAGCCTTTGGTGGCGGTGCCGACCGTCAGGCCTTCCAGCGCGAAGTTCTCGACCAACCCAGCCATAACAGCGCCAAGGTCAGCGCCGCCGACCTCGCATTTGGCCGTCTTGTCGGTGCCGTTCTCGAACACGAAGGTAATGTTGTTGAGTCCGGCCAGGCCCGTTACGGAAGCGTCGGTTGTCCTGTTCTCGATGTAGGTGTTCCCGCCGGTCAGGCGGATACTGGATCCTTCAACAGCCGTAACTTTGACGTTGGCCCACGTGTCATACTCGCCGAACTTGACGCCGCCATTATTGAAGGAGATGTTGGCCGAGTTATCCAGGATGTTGAACTCACTCGTGTTGGTCGTACCGCTGACAGACATCTTCCAACCATGGAACACTCCGCCGCTAATGTTGGCGATACCCTTTCCGCCGCCATATCCGAGAGACACGCCTGTACCACTGTTGAAGTCGCCGCCGCTGAAGTTGAGAGTGCCGGTGGCGCCGTTATAGCCTATGCCTGTGCCATAGCCGTAGAAATTGCCTCCGGTCATGTTCAGCGTGCCGTTACCACCGGCCTCGCGGCCAACGTAGTTCCAGGTGGCCTTGTACCAGGAGCTGACGCCAACGTTCACGACGCCAGTTCCGGCGTAGCCGACATAGGCATTAGTCAGGGAATTGTAGAATCCGGTGCCGGCGTTTATCATGGTCATTGTGCCGGAACCCGTCGATGTGCCGACATACAAAGAATTCGCTGAGCAACGGGGGCCGGCAGTAGATGAGCATGTCCCACCGTTTTCGATATAGACCATGTCGTCGGTGGTCGGCGTGCCATTGGGGTTCCAGTTGGTGGTTGTGTTCCATTCACCACTGGTGGCGTCCCAGTAGTAATCTGTGGCCTGGGCCTGTCCGGCCAAGGCCAATACCGCCACTACTGCCAATAAAATCGTTGCATTTCTCATTTTTGCTCTCCTCGTAAAAAAAACTCCTCGAAATGTTCCCTCCTTCGCGCTGCGTTGCGCAAAAGCAGAGTCGACGGACCATCCGCCAAATCAAAAATCCGAATTGAACCAACTCCCTCCTTTCTTTGCCACATGCCACAGGCTGCTTTTGGACACTATTGCTTACCTCACTTCCACATTGTACATTCTATCCGATTTCCCTGTTGCGCCAATGGCGCCTTGCGGTTAATTACACTGCGCTTTGCGACACAAAGAAAAAGGGTCTGAAAATGAGGAATTCAAAAAGAATCGCAGTGGATATCCCTTTGGAGTTCCGATTCGCCCGTCAGATACTCAGGGGGATCAACCGGTATGCTTGGCCGAATCAAAAATGGTTGTTCGGTATCGGATTACCCAGCGGACCCGGCAGGTTACTGCGAGACAAGAACATGGTCGGGCTGATCTCGATGCGTCGGCCGAGTGATTACATGCCCATCGCCCGTCGCTACGGTCTTTCCGCAGTAGGCGTTGGAACGTGGGCGCCGAGCAGCGATTTTTCCGGACTACCGTATGTGGACGTGGACCCGAAGGCGATAGGCGAAATGGCGGCGGAGTATTTCGTCGAGCGAGGCTTCCGTAATTTCGGGATGTTCGCCACGGAAGGTAGTATCCACAGCCGGTATCGCGGCGAGGCCTTTGTTGCGGCGCTGCGACGACGGAAACTTCCCTGCGACGTATTCGATCCCAAAAAGAAATACCCGCCATGCGGCAAACCGTCGTTCATCATTACCGATTACAACGAATGCATACGCCGCTGGCTTGTGGGTCTGGCCAAGCCGTTGGCCGTCTTTGCCATTGACGATCCCATCGGAGCGTGGATATGTACAATATGCCAGCAGAGCGACATCTGCGTTCCGGAGGAAGTCGCTATCCTCGGCGCCGACAACGACGACACTTACTGCGATACGTCTCGTCCGCCTCTTTCCAGCATCCGTATACCGGCTGAACAGGTTGGTTACAAAGCGGCCAAACTCCTGGACGCCATGTTTCAAGGACGGAAGGTACCCAAACGCCCGTTCCTCCTGCCGCCCATGGACGTTGTTACCCGTCAATCCACTGACGTAATGGCCATTGAGAACCATTATGTCGTCAGGGCGGTGCGGTTCATTCGCGAGCACGCACACGAAGGAATTGACGTCGAGCGTGTAGTAGAGGAGGCCGGGATGTCGAGGCGGATGCTTGAGAGGAAGTTCCGGGCGGTGCTTGACCGAAGCCCGTTCGAGGAGATACGTCGGGTGCGGATCGAAAACCTCAAAACACTCCTGTCGCAGACCGACAAGACACTCGAAACCATAGCCCCCGAATGCGGATTTGTCAACGTCGCACGCATGGGGTTGACCTTCAGAGAGGCCACAGGCATGACCCCCGGAACATACCGCAAACAATTCCGAAGCCGGTGAAACTCTTCGCGGGAAATCTGGGGACACCATTAATCCTGTCCCCTTAATTCCCTTAATTCAGGTATAACTCTTGCGGTAGGAAATAGGGGGCAAGGGGGGCGTAAAGGTAAGAAAATACGTGTAACCTGGCACAGAAATGAAAAGGAGAAGCAGGATGATGAAGACACGAGTGGTTATGCTGGTGGCAATTCTGATTGCAGTTGTCGGTTACGCCGGGAATACCACGGCATCGGCAAAGACGTATTACGTCTCTGCCTCCGGGGACGATTCAGCCGACGGTTTGACTGATAAGACCGCCTGGCGGACTGTTACCCACGCCGCCAAGGTCGCCGCCGCAGGCGATATGGTCAAAATCAAGGCCGGTAAGTACGACAGCGAACACGTCATTTCAGCCAACTCCGGGACCAAAGACAAACCAATCGTCTTTGAAGGTTACGCCGGCACGCCGGTGCTCGACGGGAAAGATCGGAAAGGACAAGGGATTCTTCTCAGCGGACGCGAGTACGTCGTCGTGAGGAATCTCAAACTCCTCAACTACAGGCAGGGTATCCGAATACAGGGCTGCAAACATGTTACCGTTGATAAGGTAACACTCCATGACATGGGCGGCGCCGGTTTTTCCATATCGGGGAGGACCCAACATTCAACCATCTCAAACTGCACTATGCGCAATTGCAATATGCACTGCCTTAACTTCATGGCGAAATCAAGCTACAACCTGGTCGATAACTGCACTTTCTATATTACTACCGGCGAGAAACTCAGCGCCGATTACGGCATCTACACCGAGAACGCTCACCACAACACGATAAGGAACTCCACGATAAAGAATCTGCATCCCGGAGTTAAGGGCCACCGCGGGCACGGTATCGCTCTGCGGATCAGTTCCCATGACAACAAGGTAATCAATTGCGAGTGTTACGACGTGCTCGAAGCCTTCGTCGTGGGCGAAGACGGCTACAGGAACGAGTTCACCAACTGCCGGGCCTACGCCGACCGCAAAACCTGGAAGAAGGTCGGTCACTCGGACGGGTTGGTGGCAAGGTTCGGCGCGCATGACAACAAGTTCACAAACTGCCGATCCATCGGATGCAGCCAGGGCATCTGCCTGTGGACGATGGCCCCCAATCCGAACGCCAAGTGGGTTACCGAGAACGTACAGCGCCGAAACCTCTTCCGGAATTGCATCATCACCGGAGCGCAGGAATTCGGCATCGTTTTCAGCAGGGCCGAGGACAATCGCATAGAAAACTGCGTGTTTGCAGATTGCGCTTATCTTTCCTATCTGAACGGCCCGACACTCAACAACTCGCTGAAGAATTGCATCATCACGGAGGTCAAGGGCCTCAGTTACAGCAGGGATAAAAAGAGCGTTAAACCCGCTATTACCTATTCGTGCTTCTGGAAGAACTCCTTCAAGGCTCCGTCCGGTAAAGGCAATATCAGCACGAACCCCCTGTTTGTTGCTCCCGCCGGCGACGACTATCACCTGCGGAGCCATGCCGGCAGGTGCGCGTGGACGAAGGCGAAGAAAATGAAATGGGTGGTTGATATAACTTCGTCTGCCTGCATCGACACCGGTGACCCGAAGAGCGAATGGAAGAACGAGCCAAAGCCCAACGGCGGGCGCGTTAACATCGGCATTTACGGGAATACGCCGGAGGCATCGAAGTCAAGTAAATAGGCTCGGTGCCGTGGTTGCAAACACCGCGACCATGGCACCGGGTTCGTTATTCTATACGCCTTTTTTCTCCGGGTCTTGACCGTAACGCCGCCGCCTGTAAGAATACCGCCATTGATGATTTGGACGTGGAGTGAAGTTTGGTGAGTAAGCGTCGTCATTCGTTAAATCCCGCCAAGGTCCAAGCCGACATAGCGGCACTGGAGCAACATCCGCCTCCGGAGATGTTCCAGCGTCGTCTGGACATTCGCCGCCGGCTTAGCGTGGCCTTGCTGTGCATTTTGACCGGCGTGCTCCTGACGGTGAGTTTTGCTCCGTTCAATAAATGGTATCTTGCCTATGTGGCGCTGGTTCCGTGGGGCTTGGCGATGGTGGCTGGGCACAAGGGGCGATGGACGATCCTGTGGTCCTGGTTGGCGGGGGTGGTCTTCTGGGCTGCCAGTATTTATTGGCTGACCTGGGTTACGATGATCGGGTACATCGCGCTGGTGCTCTATCTGGGCATTTACTGGCTTTTGGCGGGGTTGCTGGTTCGTCGCGCGTTTCGTCGCGGTTGGCCTGTGTGGATAACGCTTCCGGTGGTGTGGGTAACGATGGAATACGCGTTGTCCTACATGCTCTGGCCGATGCTTCCAGCCGATGCGAGCGGGTTCCCGTGGATGTTCCTTGCCCACAGTCAGTATTCCTGCACGCGTCTGATACAGATTACCGACGTTACGGGGCAGTACGGCGTTTCGTTCTTTGTGGCTATGGTCAACGGCGCGATTATCGATGCCCTTGCCCAGCCATTGTTTGTCAAAACTTCTCGCGGTGGTCGATTGACACGGCAGATAGGCATCGCATTGGGTGCCAGTGCGGCAGCCGCCGCAGTCATGCTTGGCTATGGGACGTATCGCCTCAACCAGGATGCGACCAGCCCCGGACCTACGGTCGGCGTGGTGCAGCAGGCGTTTCCGGTTTCGCTTTACAGGAAAGGCGCATCACGCCAGGAGATATTCGACGCCCATCTGGACGGTTCACGCCCACTGGTGGGAACAGGATGCAATCTTGTGGTCTGGCCCGAAAGCATGTTGGGATTCGGAAACATGTACCCCGCCTCCTGGCGGCGTTTGAACGCCGCATCATTCGATCCTGAAGATGGCGAATTGATCCGCACCTATCAGAGGAATCTCCACTCGCTTGGTCGTTTTGTATCGGATTTGGATTGCCCGCTCCTTGCCGGTGGTGCGATGCCGGCCAGTGGGGTCGGTGAAGATAATACGAGGTGTAACTCCGCACTGTTGTTTGAGAATGATGCGAAGGTCGGGCTGAAACTTGTGCAGCGTTACGACAAGATGCACCTGGTGCCGTTCAGCGAGTGCGTACCGTTTCGCAAGTCCAGCCCTTGGCTGCACAGGCAGATTCGCCGATTTGTCCCCGAAGCGATGCCGCAACTCGAACCGGGAAAGAAGCCCGTCGTGTTCACGATTTCCGGCGAAGATGGTAAAGAATTTCGCTTCGCTGTGCCGATTTGCTATGAAGGTTCCTTTTCCCGCGTTTGTCGGCTTATGGTGATGCAGGGGCGAAACAAGCGCGTGGATATGCTGGTAAATATCTCCAACGACGGATGGTTTGTGTATAATGGCACAGGCTTTACGCACGCGAGTTCGGAACTGGAGCAGCATTTGTCGCAATACGTCTTTCGTGCGATCGAGGGTCGCGTTCCGGTGGTCCGTGCGGTCAATACCGGAATCAGCGCCCATATAGATTCTACCGGGCGTATCCGCGAGACGGTCCGCCACAATGGTAAGCGAAAAATGGTGGCCGGTAATATAGTTATGAAAACATTTGTGGACGAGCGGGTTTCTTTATATAGTCTTATCGGTGATATTTTCGCTCAAGCGATTTGTATTGTTACCGGAGCGGGAGTTCTGATAACATTTTTCCGGCGACGAACCGGAAACAAAGAGGGCCGAAGAGTATGACAAACGGATTTCTATATCGTAGCGTTGTTTCCTGTGTGCTTGTGTCGGTGCTGGCGGTTGGTTGCCGTCCGCCTGAAAGCCAGATAGATCCCGTTCGCACTTACAGCGACGCCCGGATCACTCTGTACCAGGCCGCCGAAGACCCCGACCCCAAGGTTCGGGCCAAGGCGCTCGAGGCCTTGGCTGCTACCGAGGGTC
>DAOVLV010000233.1 GCA_030631085.1 Planctomycetales bacterium
CGGGTCTTGACCAATTCGCGCGCAAGGTGTTCGATCCCGCCCAGTTGGATGCGTCCTTCGCGCATGTTCAATCGGCCTCGACAACTGTTACGCAGGGCTTCGGGCTGCTCGAATATCTCCTTGAGCATGAAGTGCTCAAACTCGCCGAGCGCTATCTGTTCCAGCGACCATTCTATCTGCTGGACCTGCTTGGAGACCGGCACGTTATCGACGGTCAGCGTTCGCAGGCCTGAGTCGTCTATCACGACCATTTCGTTGTCGTTCAGATAGATGACATTGACTGTGTGCTCGACGATTGCCGAGGCGTCTGATGCGACGATGTATTCATCGGCTCCGACCCCGACGATCAGGGGCGAACCTTTCCGGGCCGCTACTATCATCTCCGGCTCGTCGGCACAGACGACCGCCAGGCCATAAGTGCCGGCCACTTCGCTCAGTGCCTGCTGAACGGCACGGGGCAAGTCGCCTCCGTTGTCGTCGTTGCGGTAGAACTCGCTTATCAGGTGGGCAAGGACTTCCGAATCCGTCTCGGACCTGAAGGTGTGTCCTTTTTCTTCGAGCACCTGCTTGAGAGCCGCGTAGTTTTCGATGATACCGTTGTGGACGACGGCGATCCTTCCGGTGCAGTCGGTGTGCGGGTGGGCGTTTCCCTCAGTCGGCGCGCCGTGCGTAGCCCAACGGGTATGGGCGATCCCGACCATGCCCGCGGCAAGTTCAGGCTGGTCTTCAAGACGATCCTCCAGGCCGGCGATTCGACCTGCCGACCTGCAAACGTGCAACTGACCGTCGCGGATGACTGCAACACCGGCAGAATCGTATCCGCGATACTCAAGCCTCTTGAGCCCCTCGATCAGAACCGGTTTCGCGCTCTTGCGCCCGACGTAACCTACTATTCCGCACATTATATGTATTTTATCGGTCAGTGAGACGGTGGCTTTAGATGCTTAAAATCCCGCTTCCTGCGACTGGGTGGCAGAGGTGGACGTCGAACTTCAGGCCTCGGGGTTGGTAGTAACCCTTTCGCAGGGCGGACATTACCCGATTTACGGCATCTGATCGGCAGAGGATCATGGCACATCCGCCAAGCCCCGCCCCGGCTAATTGCGCGCCCAATACGCCTTTCGTCGAGCAGGCGATATCGACCAGCAAATCAATCTCCGGCGTGGAGCAGGCGTATCGCCCCGGCTGGGCCCAGAGAGCGGCGTCGGCACAGCGGTCCGGGTCGCCGGAGGCAACTTCAGTGATAAGCCTGTCCAGACGGGCGTCGCTGTAAGAGAGCACATGCGCCTTTGTTTTTCGTCCGGTGAATCGTACCAATCTGTCGCCGTCATGGCTGATGCGCATCAGGGTTCCGATTTCATCCCCCCTGCCTTTTTGCAGCAGGTCGGCATATCTATCACCCCGCAGGCACTCGGATATACCGAACATAGCCACGTCGCGCAGGCGATAAGGCCCCACGTCATCATGAGTGGCGAATATTTCCTTAAGCCTGTCCGATTCCCCGTCCAGCAATCGTGCCGCGCCCCGTCGAGTTACCTGCACCGGAAGGCGTTTCAGCGCCCGGTACACCTCCGCCGGCGAGACGCCCAGAGCGCCGGGGTCAACATCACGAAGGTGCTCCATGTTTCGCAGTATTGCAACTCGCCGCTTCAGAACCATCTCGGCAAGGTTGTAGCAGGCGATGCGATGATTGTACGTATCGCGCGCGCCGTCGCTCTTGGCGGCGAGGATACCGCTGTTGGCGATAACCAGGGCCAATCCGTCGGGCCAGGCGATGGTCTCGGCGATGTGGAACGGGAAGAAACCCACCCTCGCAATCCGTCCGCGCTCGCCGCTTCGAATGGCTGCATGATCGGCGCTTCCGCCGCGAGAACCGACGAACCACTCGCCCTCGCCGCACAAATCGACAAACTGCCGCGTGGTCATGTCCAGACCGTTCAGCGCCACAGCCACCTCGGCTACGCCTACGACCATCGCCGACGAGCTGCTCAATCCCGCGCCCATCGGGATATTACCGGAAACCGCGAAATCGACGCCGGTCAGACGGTGGTCCGTGCATGCGTGCTGAAGTCGCAGAATGGCTGCGCGGGCGTAGTTGCTCCAGTCGCCGCGCGAAGCCTCAAGAACCTGTCGAACGGTCGTGGAATTGATGAAATCCATCCATCCGTACCAGTCGGCTGAACGAAGCAGATCGCCGATGCGAAACTTCCTGCGGGGGAACTCCCGCGACTGGCGATTCACCAGCGTTACCGTGTCGTCGTCCCTGGGACCGGCCATCAGCAGGACCTCGCGATTAATGGCCATAACGTTGACGAATCCACCGCGATGGTCGATGTGCCGTCCCAGAAGATTAATTCGCCCCGGCGCTCGCGTAAGCACGGTTTTCCGGCTTGGTCCATAGGCTTTGATAAATGTTTTTACCACGCCGGCGAACGCCTTGCGCCGCTCGGCAAGGAGGTTCTCGTCAGGCCCGTAAATCGCCGTCATTGCCCGCATAAGTCGCGGCGGGTTCTGCTCAATAATTTTCAACCACTCGGCTGCCGGTTTGAAGCACCGTCGCGAAAGTTTCGCCCCTGCTGCGGTGATCTTTCGTCGTCGAGCATCCCTGTTTCGCAGAACCTCCTCGGCCCCGAGCAGTTCTTCCGGCGTGTTGTAGGCCATCAGGTCTTCGCCCTTTTTCACGTGCAGCAGGGTGATTTTTCCGCCTGCGAGGGCTACGTACTCGACCGTATCGGTCAGGTAAAGTTCTCCCTGGGCGTTATCGTCATTCAGTGATGCGATTGCCCGGTAGAGAGTTTCTGCTTTGAACAGGTACAGTGAGGGGTTGACGGTTGGGCTGCACCGTTCGATTTGCCTGGCCGAAAAACGCCTTCCGGAAAGTCGGATTGATTTTCCGGTTCTTTCCGCCCGTCGGACGTCGGTGAGTTCCACGATTCCCAGCGGGTTACCGCTGGAGTCGATAACGATCCGCCCCGCCGTTGTCTTGGACGTCTTCGGAAGAGTCGTAAGGGTAAGGTTCGGATCGGTCCGGGTGTGCCGGTCGATAAGTTCCGCCACAACGTGCGGCTGGATGATCTTGTCGCCCATCGATATCATCACGTTCCCGTCGTACCCAGCCGACTTAAGGTGCTCGACAACACAAGCGACGGCGTGGCCTGTACCGCGCGGGTTGGCCTGATAGACGAACGCAACGTCGGGATGCACGGTCGCTACGGTGGAGATGACCTGCTCGGCCATTTGTCCGACGACGATCAGGAACCGCGAAAGACCTACGGATTTCATCATCCCGACCGTTCGAACAATCGCCGGCGTTCCGGCAATGTCGAAGCAGACCTTGTGCCTGTCGGTCGAGCGCATCCGCTTACCGTAACCACCACATAAAATCACACTTACTATATCGCTGTACTCCATCAATGCCTCCATAACGACAATTCTTCATTTAATCGGCCTCCACGTCAACCCGGAATTATACATTCCATTCCGCTCCTGATACCGATAAACTATCAGGGCATAGGGCGTAGGGCATAGGGAGATTTCTCATGGCCAGGTTGCTGAACAACCCGGAATACGGCGTGCGAGGCCGGATGGTGGCGATTGATAATTCGGGGCTGCTGGGTCCTTTCTTCACGCTGCGAATCCCGCCGAACACATTCGACCTCCAGAGACCCGGAAGTTACATCGACCTTCGCCTCTTGGATTCGGCCCGCAAGACCATGCAAAAACGCATCCACATCGACGACGAACTGAACGTAATCATCCACACCGCCACCGCAGCAGTCGAAAAAGGCACCAGGGGCGAACTCACTTTCCAGATCGTGCCCAAAAGCAAAAGCCAGCGAATCAGCCATACCACCCGCCGGTTCGAATCGCTCATGCCCGTTAACGGTAAAGTAATCGACAACGACGGACATCACGTCATCGTCGTCGATGCCGGCGTGCCCGTCGTCGTCAGCCTGCTCGAACACAAACCGTCGCAGACAAAAAAAGTCAAAATCAACTCATGGATAACATTCTGGCCGGTACCACCGACGCACGGAATAATACTCGGAAAGATTTAAAGAGAATATTGAATATCGAACAGAGAATTTTGAATGACGAAGTAAAAACAGATTTACCAATGCGGCTGTGGACCGTTTTTTTACTTCGAAATTCAAAATTCCTTGTTCAATATTCAATATTCTCTTATAGACTACCTGCTATCGACTGCTAACTTCCAGGGAGAACACATGGTAACATTCAGCGCATTCGCCGACGAGATTGCGGCGGACCTTAAGACACAAATGGAAGTCTGTGCCGCCAACGGCATCCGGTGTATCGACGTCCGCGCCATCGACAAAATCAACGTATCGGAACTCACTGCC
>DAOVLV010000194.1 GCA_030631085.1 Planctomycetales bacterium
CAATCTTCTATCGTAGCGCCTTCGAGGCGTATCGGTTTGAGCATACCCGTACAACGGCACCTGACGAGACGACCGGAATTTCTGCTGTCAGAATGGCCGGAACCAAACGATCTTCCAGTTGCTACGCAATCTTCTGCGTAGCCGCTGAATACCCCGTAGGATGCCCCATTGTCGAAGCCGGCAAAACTGTCAGCGCCAGCCTGACAGCGATACGCCTCGCCACTAAACGTCCTGTTCATTGCGAAACTTCGGTCGCCGGCGATACAATCGTAAAATGTCCCGCTGCAATTCCCGCCGATAGTGCTACAGCCCCCGAACGACTCTTCCCCGCCGGTACAATGATCGAACGTGCCGTTTATATCGACGCCACTTGCATCCCCACCGAACGAGTTTGCCCCGGCGGTGCAGTATCGCATCGTTGCCGACATCGTACTGCCGGTGCCGCCACACCGCCAACTGAACGCCCCCCCGTCGCAGAACTCCCAAAGACCTGCAATTGAACCTTCGCCGCTGCCCAGATCGGCATTGTTGTCGGCACCGCAAATATACCGATACTCCGAAGCGGAGTTGTCTATCGCTCCAATATACAACGCATGTCCCATGGCGCCGTGGTCTTTGAGCGTCAGGCCGGACAGTCGCACGTCGGCGGTATTCTGGTAGATTATATGAGTTCCCCATATCTGACTCGCGTCGCCGTAAATGAGCACCGCCGCCGGATTGGTTGGCTGCATCGAGACAATATCAACATAGGACGCATCCAGCGTCCACCAGGGCTGCATCGAACCCGGGTCGGGCAACATGTACTTTCCCGGCGGAATAAGTACGCAAGCGCGATTGGTCGCCGAGAGGGCGTTACCGCCGGGCGTCAGGGCCTTTGCAGCCGTATAAGCGGCCAGAAGATTCGTCCCGTTGGCTGCGTCGGTAGCACCTCGCTGGACGATAACCATCGAATCAGTTGCGTAAGCAAAAGAATGCCCGGCGACATTGATAAACATTCCGCCTCGATAATCGGTTATGTCGCCGCCCTCGGACAGGTCGCGTCCGTCGTAAGCGCCTGCCGATGTAACGATCGTCGCCAGCGGGATGTGCGGCGTAACGGACGGCGCGGGAAAGCCCGTCGTATTGACCGTGAGCGTCCCGGCGGCCGTCAGGAAGACGTAATTCGTGGCGTTGTTGGTCAGCGACTGGGCCGTTACCTGCGAGTAAGAGACCCACGAATCGCCGTTGTAGTATCGTCCTGCCCGGACGCCGAAGGTAAGGTCGGCGTCTTTGAATACGCGCAGATCACCGCCGCGTCGGGCGACCTTCAAAAGCCGCTGGAGCGTCTTGTAGAAACTCGTGTAGTAGGGCGCTTCGCCGGTGGTAATAAACAGGACTTCCTGTTCATTGTCCGTTGTCCCCGAAAGTCCGTTCAGTTCCGCATCCGATGGGTACTGTTCCGTCATGGTTATCTCCCTAATAAATCTGAAGAGTCAGTTGTTTTTGCTGGTGGTCGTAGTTTGTTACCGATAAACCTCCCGCTGCATCGGGCAGGGGGTTCGCATTGATGTACATTGGGTCTGAATCCGCAACCTGTCCGTCGGTACTGCGTGATCGCAGGACGATTTGGTGCGAACCTTCTTCGGGAAGGTCGGCTTCGAGGTCGATAAGGTCGGCGTTTATTCCGAACATACCGGCTCCGAGTGCTCCTTTGCCCGCCCCCGGTGCGTATGTACCGTCGTATCCGAACCCGCCTTTGCCGAATCGGTCTTCTCCAAACTGCCATCGCGGAACCCACACAGGCCAAGCTTGGGTCAATGCCAACGGCGATTCCGACACCTCGCCCCCACTGGCATGATTTCCCAGAACCTCGACCGTGTCGCCGGGACGACCGGAAACAGGCATGGGGATTTGTGGGCGAAAAACCCAGGAAGGATTGCGGACGTCGTCCGATAATTGTTCGGATAAGTCTGTCGTGCGGTATTTACCCTCAACGGCAACCACACAAACCGCCATCGGCGAGACGTTTGGTTCGTCGATGAAAAATTGTCGTTGGCCGGGCGTATCCGTCCAGTCGGAAAGCCTGCCGTTGAGGTATAACTGATGATGCAGATCGGCATTGTCCGAACTGAAGCGAACGGACCATCCCCCGGCAAAACTCATCTCGCCGATGACGTACTCGATCCCGGTTGTAATCAGTGTGTCGGTCATGGTAGTTGGCGATACTCGATCTCATAGTCGCAGTAGAATCCCCTGCTGTGTTGCAACGGGGTTGTGGTTCGGAATCGTTCCAGTATCACATGCTGGTGAGACTGACTGTGGTTATCGGTCAGGACGTGCTCGGCTCCGTCGCAGAGTGTGTTGATACCGTCCAGTATTTCGTTCAGGTCATTGGCGGTGTCGGCTTGGAGTCGTCCCGTCTGCGTGATTTGTCGTGAACGGAGTCCGAGGTCCAAGACGATTTCACCGTTGACGCCGGCAAAGCCTCGACGCTGCACGCTTCTTTCCCAATGCCCGAAACGGAAGGCGTTTGGGCCTGAACCGAAAAGATTTTCCCCGGCGTAGGAACTCATACCTGGGCCTCCTGTGAAGCGAACGGGTCGGTGTTTCCTTCGTTGGCTTGGGCGGTAAAGGTCAGTTTCGCAACGGCAGGGGCGGATTGCTCGTATTGGAACTCGATTCCAATCAGCACAGCGTCGGTTATGGAGATGCTCCGCCCGTTCTGTTCGCTGCGAGTGGGGGCTATTTCGATGGCCAGGACGCCTGCCTGTCCAAGAGAAAGACCGTCGGCAACGGCTGTGTCGCGAATGCGAATCTCGATATTAATTACAGGTCTGGACAGCTGGATACTTATGGAAAATGCGTCGTTGTCGCTTCCCATCGGAGCCGGTTTGGCCTGTCGTAGAATCCTGACGGAAACGGGGCCTGACAGGGCGGTCTGGTCGAAGGTCGCGCTGGTAATGTCGCCGTAACGTTCCATTATTGCGAGGCCTCCGATTCAAAGTTGCAGCGGATTTCAAACGTAACCGCAAGGTAGGGTTTTTTGACTTTCGGTTCGATTTTGAGAGGCCCTGTTTCCGTCGCTTTTCCCGTCGGTAAGTCCATGCACATGTTGGTTCGGAAGCGGTCGGCCAGAAGCGCTTCACAGGCCGATGCCGACAGGTCCAGCGCGCGGGCGAAGGCGTCCGAAGTGTTGTGGCAGCGGACGTGGACGCACACTTTTGCCCGCAGGACGTACCACCTCCCGGACGGACTGTCGGTTGCAAGCGATTCATCCACGCCGATGAGGTTCACCTCCGCGCGGGGAATCTGTGCCGAATCGGCGTCAGTCCCGATCGTAACGGCGGCGAATAAGTCGGCGACCCGAAGGGTGTCGCGGATGTCGATCAGAATGTTGCGGGCTTGGCTTGACATGATTTTCAGGTTCTCCGTAGCGAGATGTTTGCAAGCGTGCGGGTTTGCTCGGCGAAACCGTCGCCGTCGGTATCACTTGCAAGTCTCAGCGCAGCGACGGCGGCGACGTGCTGCCGGCGGTAGAATTCAGCCTTTACCCAGTTCGCGTCGGAATCGGTGGCGTTGGATGCCTGTGCCGTGAACACAGACGACAATACCGCAAAGGAAATCGCTTTACGCATCTGCGACGAATCAACGAAATTAGTCGCGGAAATACCGTTGGCTTCGCCAATCTGTCGGAGTTTTTCGTGTAGTGTCGCTTCGCAATCGGCAATTTGAGGTCTGAAGGTGCGGATGTGATATATCAGTTCAGATTCTGCCGGTGGTGCGATAGCCTCGGCGTCGCGATCCGCGCGAAGGACCGATACCGTCAGCTCGGTGGATGAATCCACCGAGATAATTTCGTAACACCGCCCCTCCGACGGAACAGTCGAACAGACGCACAGCACCATACCGGGCTGGATATCCACGGATTGGAAATTACCCGATGCACTGAAAGTCGTTCCGCTGATGGTGCCGTAATCCCCGGATGCCGGTTGCTGGGAATTGAATCCTCCACCGGTGAATACATCCGGCTCGATAGCCAGAAGGTCGCGGTCTTTACATTCGTTCGCCATTTTTCTTGTCCTTGTCTTCACCTGCGGCGTCCCCCGCCTTTCGACGGGGGACGCGAAACAGGCACAGCCTTTGTTAGGCTGTATCAAGCCCTTTGATGATTCCGTGTGCGTTTTCGTTACGCAGTTCCATCGTGTACTCGCCGATAACTTCGCCGGCTTCGTAATCGCCGACAGCCGCCATGGGCTTGTAGTAGAAACTCCGTCCTGCAAGCGGAAGCACGCCGGTTCGGGACGAATCCAGAAGCAGGACGCAATCGGCGGGAACCGCCCTGCACAAGATGACCCGGCAGACGCCGAAATCGCTCTCATAGACGCCCACCATATCGCGGTAGGCCTCGTCCGAAGGTCCGTACGCCCGGCTTGAGGTGATGAAGGAGTTGATCCGTCGCTTCTGGTATCCCGATACGACGATGGTGTCGATCCGACTGGATGCCTGCTCCCAGACTAACCGCAGCGCGAGGTTCAGTTGCGCCTCGGTCAGGTCGGTGTCAGCCGGGAATCCGCCGACGTTGGGTTTGAATATGTTCGTCGCCAGGTGCGGGATAATTCCCTTCATTGTCCGACGAACCGTGCTGCTACCCTGCGGGTCGGACGACGGACTCGTACCGTTGATTACCGTCGCTTCCAGATCGCGGAGCAGTTCGCGCAGACGTTCGGTCTTCTGGTAGTCCAGTTCGTCGGCGACTGAGAGTTTTCTCACCGCGTGGTCCGATCCGCTGACGCGAACCGCGGCGGTGAAAATCTGCGTCCAGTTGCCTTTTCGGGTGCGGTTGGTGAATCGCACCGACGGAGAATCGTCGCCTTCCAAGGCTGCGTTTCCGAGAATGTGCAGCACCTGGTCGTCGTTGAGATTTTCCGGCGTGGTCCCGCCGTAGCCTCTCGTA
>DAOVLV010000020.1 GCA_030631085.1 Planctomycetales bacterium
ACGATGCTCATCACCTGCTTTATCGAGAAGTGGATCAGCGTGGCTGCAAGCATCCCGCCGATCACGATCAGCATGGAGGGGATATGCACGAACAGTCCGATGCTGCTGCTGGTAACAATAGCGCCGACAATACATATCATCCCCAGGATTACGCCTACGATAGTTGCGATATCCACGGTATTACCCCTTTTCCTGGACTTTCTTCAATTTCCCGCACAATTTGGCGGCGAGTGTCTTGTCGGTTATTTCTGCAAGCAGTTTTCCGGCGGATCGTTCCGACATGTAGTAAAGTATCTTCACCGCGTCGTCTTCCTGGTTGTTCTGGCACATTCCGATAAGCATCTGGCTGCCGTTGGCGGAGTCCATTTTTTCGCACATTGTGGCGATGCGTTTCATGTTGGACTGTTCGGTTTTGGCGATGCGTACCCTGGTGCTTTCGAGTTCGGCAATTGCTTCGCGGATACGCGTCAACGGCGAGACCAGTTGCATTCGCAGCGCTTCGAGTTCCTCTGCCTGCTTCTTGAGCATTTCGCCGGCGATACGGACGCGTTTCTCCCGCTTTTCCAGATCGTCGGTCTTTTTTCTGCAATCCCTGATTTTCAGGCGGACTTCCCTGATCAGTCCGGTCAGTTCGGCTTCCCTTTTTGCGTTTGATATCGATTGTCCCGGCATCGCCTCCGGTAAATCCGCTAAATCTTCAGGCTGGTCTTTTGCTTCACCAGCAGGCTGGGTTGTCGCTTGCTTCTTGGGGCCGAACATGGACGAGGCGAGGTACGCCCCTCCGAACCCCACAATCCCAATTCCTGCCAGGACGATAATTCGTAATTTTCCGGTCATGTCGCGCTCCTCATGCCGGACTGCATGCCCGCAAGTGAAATCATTTTGCGGGCGAATGCAGTCTGGGCGTTTTCATCCAATTGTTTTTGCTGTTCTTTAATCGTTTCTCTCTCGTGTCGCTGAAGCGATTCTTCCCGCAATCGTTCCAGCGTTTCACGCGAGGATTTCGTCTTGGTGAATATATCGATCTGGTCGGCCCGTTGTTTTTTCAGGATACGGAGGTTTTCTCTCAATTTGTCGAGCCTTTTCTCCTCGGCTTCGGAACACTGCATAAAGACCTGTTGTTCGGGGAGGCGTTTTTCGAGGTTTTGATTGGACAGTTCCGCCAATGCGATTCGCAGGGATGCCTGGTGGTGGAAGATTTTCCTGTGGACGTCGGCGATCTTGCGTGAAAGAGCGAACAATTTCGCCCTTGCCGCCAGTTCCTGCTGGATCGTAACGTCGAGAAGGCGCTGTAATGGCCATTGAAACCGCTTCATTTACCTGCCTCATTCTCTGCGCCTGCGCCGACTGGCTGCGATTCGGGCAGGAGAAATTCCCACGATTGAGTTATTTCACGTAACCGCTGAGTCGTCTGGTCAAAGCCGGACCGCTCGCCGATCGGCTGGACCAGGAAGTCGTTCACCTGGTCGATGAGCGAGATTGCCTTGTCGATTCGATGGTTGCTTCCCGGCGAAAAAGCGCCGATGTTTATCAGGTCTTCAGCGTTCTGATAGGTCGAATAGATTGCCTTGAAATTGCGGGCGGCCGACTGGTGTTCGTCGGTGGTAACCGAACTCATCAATCGGCTGACGCTTTGGAGAATATCTACGGCGGGGTAGTGCCCCTGTTCGGCGAGTTTTCGCGAAAGAACGATGTGCCCATCCAGCAGGGAGCGGGCGGCATCGGCTACGGGGTCGTTCATGTCGTCGCCTTCGACGAGGACCGTCAGTATGCCTGTAATGCTTCCCGTTTGGGTGCATCCGAGGCGTTCGGTGAGTTTCGGAAGGAGCGTGAAGACGCTGGGACAGTATCCTTTGGTGGCGGGCGGTTCACCGGCTGCAAGTCCTATCTCGCGCTGGGCCTGGGCGAAACGGGTCAGCGAATCCATCATGAACAGGACGTCGTTACCCTTATCGCGGAAATATTCAGCGATAGTAACAGCGGTGAATACGCCTTTGACCCGCTGGATGGGTGAGGCGTCGGCGGCTGCTACGATTACCACGCTTTTGGCGAGACCTTCGGGTCCGAGGGATTCTTCGAGGAATTGGCGGACCTCTCTTCCGCGTTCGCCGATGAGCGCGACGACATTGACGTCGGCTGAACTGACCTGTGCGATCTCGCCGAGAAGCAGACTTTTGCCTACGCCGCTACCGGCGAAGATTCCGACTCTTTGGCCTTTCCCGCACGTCAACAACCCGTCGAATGAACGGATACCGAACGACAGGGGTTCGGTAATCTTTTTCCGGCTCAGGGGAGGCACCGATGCGCAGTCAAGCGGGCGCATTTCGTCGCCGCGGATCGGGCCTTTACCGTCGAGGGGTCTTCCCAGTCCGTCGATTACTCTTGAGAGAATATCCTCGCTAAGTTTCATGTATCTTGGTGAAGACCGTGTAATGACCATGTCGTTCGGCGCGATTCCGCCGATACCTTCCAACGGCAGGAGGATGCAGTTTTCGTCATTAAAGCCCACCACTTCAGCCAATACGCTCTTACTGTCGGCGAGGCGAATTTCACACAACTGACCGATACCGACCGGTGGACCCCTGGATTCCACAACCATACCGGCTACGCGGACGACGGTCCCGCGATAGGGTATGGGATTGACCCTTTTCAGCCTGCTCTGAAATGTCTCAAGATCAACCAGCATGGAACGTTACTCCGGGCTTTTCAATGCCTGTGCGATTTCTTCCAATTGTCCGTCGATGGAGGATTCGACATCTCCGCGCGAGGTTTGCAGCAGACATCCGCCACGCTTGATTTTCGGGTCGGCAACGAAACTAACGGTACTTTTGTCGCTTGCCTCATCAGACTCACCGGCCTGCCCGCAACGGGCGAGGTCGTCAGGATGCAGATGCACGACGACGTCGGTCCGGTCAGGAACCCGGCTCAGCGCTTCGGCAACGATCGGGTCGATCTGATGCCGATCAGCCTGAATTTCCTGCATAAGAACCTTTTTTGCTATCTCGATTGACAGGTCCACCAATTGCTGCTGGGCTTCGGCGAGGAACTGCCCATGAATTTCCTGAATTTTCCCGGCTGCCTGCTGCAGCGCCTTGCGAGCGCTGCGGATTCCGGCCAGTTCAGCATCGAGTTGCCCGGACGGTCCGGGTTGTGCCGCTTCGTCGGGGCCTGGCGTATCACCGCCGCCGGATCGCCCCGGTACTACGGCGACCGTTGATACCTGTCCTGGAAGTTGTATTTCCGGATAATCCATCGTTATTCCTGATTTTCCTCGAACTGCAATTCACCTTTGGCGTTCAGTTCCCGCATCGCGTCGAGGATGTCTTCCCTTGCCTGTTCGATCTCGTCTGCTTTTGGTGACGAGAGCAGTTCGGCTTCCTCCTCGAGCATTGCCTTGGCGCGTTCGGAGATGTTGCTTTTTATCCTTGTGGCGATTTGTTCATCTGCATCGACGAGCGCGAGGGCGAGTTTGCGCGACTCGGCCGATCGCAGCGCCTCCTGAAGCGGACGTTCGGCCACAAGGGGTATATCTTCCCATATCACCATTAGTTTCTGGACGCTCTGGGCCGCTTCGCCGTCGGTTTCTTTGAGGGATTTTGTCAGGTTATCGCGTGCTTCGACTTCCAGGCCTCGAAGCAGAACGGCAACTTTTCTCAATTGCTGTTGGCGGTGTTCGTCGTCGGCGTCTGCATCGGCGGCGCCGGGTTCTTCCTGGGCGGCTGCCTTGGCGGCGGCCTGGGCGGCTTCGGACAGGCGGGATTGCACTATTGAGGCAATGCGCAACTTCGCCTTCTGGGACACTCCCTGCCCGCCTGCCATGCTTTGCACCGCCTGGGCGCGGATGTCTTCTTCCAGAAGTTCCAGAAGTTCGCTGCTCTTTTTCGCCGGTAATTCTGACAGCACCACCGAGATGACCTGTGGCGACTCGCCCGCCAGCGCCTTGGATATACCGCTGACTTCGGCAGAGCGTATGTCGCGGAACGGATCGCGCACCTTGAGGCGTTCGCCGACCGCCACGAGGACTTCAGCCGACTTCTGCTCGCCGAGGATGATCTTCAGTATCTCGCCGGCGAATTTCTCTTCACCTCCCGCCTTATCTTTCCCGTAAAGCAGTCCGAAGAACTCGCGTATCGGTTCGGTTGAGGCGACTTGGCCTGCCTGAGCGCTCTGGCTCAGATATGCCAGTTCGGCGGCGACCTCGGTGAGCGTATCGGGACTAGCCGACCGGAGCAGTTCAGCCGCTGTCGGCGGGTCGAGGCTCATCAACAGAACTGCCGCTTTTTGTGCGCCGCTCAATGCCACTTACGCGCCTCCTTTATCGGAATTTACCCAACTGAGAAACAGACGTTTTACTTCTTCGGGGTTTTCCTGGAGGGCGTTGGTAATCTGCGCCTTCAGGAGTTCGGCGTTGGCTTCGGGTGATGCCCCCGGAAGCAGATTTCCGCCACCGGCCTGGCCGGCAAGGGCGAGCGTAGCGCCCTGACCTTCGGCGGCGCCGGCTTCGGCGTCTGATTTCTTCTTCTTACCACGGAACATCTTCAGAACCAGAAGCGCACCGATGACCAGGATTCCCAGCGAGAAACGCCTTGCCAGATCAAGCATGAAACCGGGCGTGAACATCCCGCCGTCTTCTTCGGGCATCTGAAGCGATTCGGCCATAGCGGCCTGCGGGAACGTCGTCGATACCACCTTGAGGGTGTCGGTCTTTTTCAGTCCTATGGCGTTTCGGATAATCTCTTCGACGTCTTTGATATTAAGGGGCGTCGCCGGTGTTTCGCTTTCGTCGCCCTCTGCCTTTTTCGGAGGCGATAAATCCACAAACGCCGCTACCGTCAGTGATATTACCTGTCCGGGAAGGGCTGTTTTCTGCTTGACGACCCGGCTGAGTTTGTATTCGCTGACGATGTTTTCTTCGGTGGTTTTGGTCCCGCTTTTTGTCTCGCCGCCGGCAGTTGCGCCGACCGGGGTGGATGATTTACTCTTGATCTCTTCTTTGGCGATAACCTTCTTGACCGGGTCGTAAGTTTCGGTCGTTTCGTCGGTTCTACTGGTCTCGATAACGGCATCGACGCGGACCGAAGCGCGATTCGGCCCAAGTGCCGCGGCCAGCATGTCTTCAGCCTTTCCGGAGAGGTAGTCCTCAACCCTGCTCTTGTAGTCGAGGAAGTTACCGGCTTTGCCGGCCAGTTCGTCTTTGACGCCTTCGCCGGAGAGCAATTTGCCCTTGTTGTCCACGACGACCACTTTTTCGGGCATCAGGCCTTCTACGCCTCCCGCTACGAGATGTATGATTGCGGCGATATTTGAAGGCGTCATTCTCCAGCCCGGTTTCGTTTTCAGTGCGACAGTGGCTGAGGCCCTGTTTTTTTGTCCGGCGAAGAGTGTGGCCTCGGGTTTGACTATGTGCACCCTTGCCATTGAGACGCCTTCGAGTAGTTGTATGGTTTTCGCCAGTTCGCCTTCGATGGCGCGTATGTAGTTGATTCGTTCCTTGAATGGGCTGGTGCCGATTTTGCTGTCATCGAGTATTCGATACCCCTTCGCCTGCCCAGTAGGCAGCCCCGCCCCAGCCATCGTAAGTCTGAGCGAATAGACCTTCTCGGACGGTACGTTGACGGTGGTCCCGCCGGCGGTCAGTTCATAGGGAACACCGGCGTCGCGGACCTTATCGACGACCTTGGCAGCGTCTTCGGGCGTCAGTTCGCTATAGAGCATGGCCATATCCGGTTTTTGCGCCCATCCGACCATGAGTGCGGCGGAGCCGCCGCACTCATGGTCGGATAGTCAACAGCAACACGCGATGGATAAGGCTCGTGCGTCCCCATATCTGCTTGAAATTTTGCATTGCCTGTGCCACTGGTTTTCACCTTAAAAAAGCGTTCAGCGATCAGCATTCAGCGTTCAGCAGTTGTTTTTATCTTTTGCTGACTGCTGATTGCTGAAGGCTGATTGCTCCTTTTTCATATCTGCATATTCAATGTTTGCTTGTATGCTTCGATGACCTTGTTTCTGACGCCGATCAGCAGTTTGAAACTCATATCCGCCTTGGCGGTAGCAGCCACTACCGACATTATGTCCTGATTTTTACCGGTAAGGAGTTCCTGGACAGCGCCTGTGGCGGTCTGCTGGTCGGCGTTGACTTCTTCGATGCATCCCTTGAGCGCCTTGTCGAATCCTGCCGGCGACGTTGACGAATCCTGCCCGTCGGCGCGGGAGATATTTTTAAAAGGCGAAAAATTCGTCGGGGTCGGTCCGTTGATAGGAGTTATTCCTGGCATCTGTATTTCCTCGAATTATTTCAGCAACTCTATTGCTATGTTCACCATTTCTTCGTATCGCTTCAGAACGGCGGCATTGGCCTGGTAGGCCCTGCTTGCCGTTATCATGTTTATCATCTCGACGGGAAGGTCCACATTCGGCATCTGGACGTATCCTTCCTTGTCGGCTTCGGGGTGTCCGGGTTGGTGGACGCGTCTGAAGTTGGTCAGCATATCGGCTGCGATTTGGTCTACCGTTACGCCGCCGATACCTTCGTCGGTTGACAGTATGACTTCCATCCGGCGGTAGGGTTTGCCCGAAGGAGTTTTGGTCGTATTTGAGTTGGCGATGTTGCCGGCGATAACGTTCATGCGGGTCGTTTCCGCCCGCAGACCCGATACCGCGATATCAATCGGATTTGTATTTGATATTCCGTTGACGCTCATCTTTTATCCACCTCTGGCTATGGTTAATGTATGGCCAATTCCATTTTCTTGTACGTGCTTGCGAGCAGACGCATATAGGTTTTATACATGGCGCTGTTTTTGATCATCTCGCCGACTTCCATTTCGAGGTTCACGTCATTACCGTTGGCATCGACCGGCGTGTTTTCAGGCCTGAGGAACTCCGACGCGATCTCGTCCAGGTCGATTTTCCGACCGTCGGCGATGGCTTCGGCGAGTTGTTTTTCAAACTCCACAGCCATTCGGCGGTAATTCGGCGTGTTGATGTTGGCGATATTATTGGCGATTGCTGCCTGCCTGGCGCTTGCGCCTTTCAGTGCGGCCTCGATGTGTTCGGTAATAGTCGGAGGTTTTATCATTTGATTTCTCCTGCCGTTTGCAGTTCGTCAGCCTGTCGATACCGACGTAATTTTTCCCGGAGGGTACGGTCGGTGATACCGAGTAATCTGGCGGCTTTGATCTGATTCCGTTCGGTTCTGCGGAGCGCTTCGAGTATTGCCTGGCGTTCCAGTTCCGCCAGTTGCAGCGTGTCTGCCTGTCCGGTTTCCGCCGGTTGAAATTCATTCGTCAATGCCGGCGTACCGTCCAGCGACAGCGTCGGGCCTTCGTTGAATATCAACGCGGCGCGAACGATATTGCGGAGTTGGCGGACGTTCCCAGGCCAATGGTATTGACTGAAAAACTCCATCATCCGCTCGTCAAGCCCCGTAATCAGCCGACGGACTTCGCGTGCGTACAGGTTGACGAAATGCCACACCAGCGTGGGGATGTCCTCGGTTCTTTCACGAAGCGGGGGTACGTGGATATGGACTCCGCTGATGCGGTAGAACAGGTCCTGGCGGAATCGGCCTTCCCTGACTTCCTCGCCAAGGTCGCGGTTGGAGGTGCTGATAATTCGGACGTTGACGCGAACGGTTTCGCTTCCTCCGATGCGTTCAAAGTTCTGCTGTTCCAGCACTCGAAGCAGTTCAGCCTGGAGCCTGTACCCCGTTTCAGACAGTTCATCCAGCAGCAGCGTACCTCCGTCAGCCCGCTCGAAGCGTCCCTTTCGCAGTTCATGCGCGCCGGTGAATGAGCCTTTTTCGTGTCCGAAAAGTTCGCTTTCGAGCAGTGTTTCGCTCAATGCGGCACAGTTGATGTGGATGAAAGGGCCTCGCGAGCGATTGCTCTGTCGGTGGATCAGGCTTGAGACAAGTTCCTTTCCGGTTCCGCTTTCACCGGTAATCAATACCGGAACCGAGGTCGGGGCGACCTTTTGGGCCAGGTGGATTGCCTGGAGGAATTTCTTGTTCTTACCGGCTATTTGATACCGTCGGGAGGCGTCTTCGTCGTCGGAAGCCGCTGCCAGGTGAACCTGGTGTGCGGGAAGGAGCACTTCGAGCGTCGATTCGAGCGACTTGCGTCGGATCGGTTTTCTTATCAGTTCCGTGTATCCTTCGTTCAGGACGTCGCCGAGGAGGTCGGCTGAAGCGTCGTCGCCGAAGAGGATTACGGGAAGTTCGGGTAAGAGAAGTCTGATTTTTCGCAGCAGGGCGGGCGCGTCGCCTTTTGCCGATAAGTCGCCCATGACGAGATCCCATTGCCTGGTTTCGATCTTCGCAGCCGCCGAGGTCATATCTCCGACGATGAGGCCTCGAACGTCTCTCTCGGCCAGCACCTCGTTGACGAGGCGGGTCGTTTCGGCGTCCGCTTTCGCGGCGACGATAAGCACGTTTATACGTACGGGTTCAATCATTCGACTTTTTTCCGTGCGGCCGATGGGCCGACGTCCTTGCGGTTTTGCTTTTCGAGTTCTTTCAGCAGGTCGTCCAGTTTGTTTGCTTTATGCCACTCGATGATGTTTTTTGGCATATAAGCGGCGGAACTCCAGAGCGAATTGGGGTATTCTGTCAGGAGTTTTGCGTATGCTTTTACTGCTTCGGTCGGGTTTGTTTCCCGGTAGCAGTTGGCAGTCTGGAACAGCAACCACGCCTTTTCATCCGCGTCCGTTTCGTTTTTCAAGGCCAGTTCGTAGAAAAATGCCGCCGATTCCAGATACCCTCCGAGGAACAGCGTATCGGCCAGTGCGGCGGGTTCGGTTATGCTTCCGGGTGGTAGTTGTTTCAGTTTCGCCAGCATTTCAGGGTTGATTCGCGCCGGCTGGTCGGCCTTGGCCTGGCTTGGTTGGGACGTCGGGCGCGAGGTCGGTTGCTTTGAAGATGCTTCAGCATTGGCGAAGAGGTCGGCCTTTTTTTGGAAACGCATCGATTTCAGACGTCGAAGCGCCTCGGCGAGTTCGGATGAATTCTCTTTACCTGCCGGTGGTTTGATGTTGGAACGCCACAGTTCCAGTGCGGTTTTTTCGACGACGGACCGCATCAACGCGGTGTTCGAGGCGGGCTTTTCTTCCGCCCAAAGCATCGCTGCGCCGCCAGACACCACAACGGTCAGACAGATAGAAATTGTAGTTCGGCGATTCATTTTTTCTTCGCTCCCGGCTGATTGGTTTTCATACCCGTCAAAGTCATTGTCGCTTTTTCGTACTGCCTCTTCGCCAGATACGCATCGGCGAGAATTTTCCGCGCCTCTTTTTTCCGCTGCTTCGATGCCGATGAATTCAACACCCCGCGAGTGAGAGTAACTGCCTGGTCTGCTTTTCCGGTCTTCAGGCAGATTTTCGCCAGGTTGCAGGCGGCTTGATGGGCCGATTCGCCCGAAGGGAGAACTTCCAGCGTACTGGTCAGTGTGGCGTAGGCTTTGGATAATTTATCGGCATCGTAGTAGCACTGTGCCAATTCCACGCCGACCTGGGCACGGAGGGTCGAATCGGTAATTGAAGTGATGTTTCCACGCAGGAAACTTGCCGCCTTTTCCGGAAGCCCCATAGCCCTGTAGCACTGGGCGGTGAGGCACAATATCCGAGAGTTTTGACGTTGATTTCGAGCGTCTTTGGCGATTCTACGCAACGATACAATCGCACGGGCGTAATTTCCCGAATCCCGATACGCCTGGGCAAGCCCTGTCAGGGCGTCCACTCGTTCGTCGCTTTTGGGTTGGGCAGACAGCGCAAGATGAAATGCCCTGACGGCCTGGGGGGAGTTACCGGTGGATGAGTAACTCCTGCCGAGCAGGAGGTATGCTTCCGGCAGGTTCTTTTTCCCGGTTTTGGCGGAAAGTTTTATGTAACGGTCAAGCCACTCGATAGCATCTTTGTAGTCGCCTTTTTGATGGAGGCACTTTCCGGTACCGAAGCACGCCTGCGTTTTGGTCGAGGCTGACAAGTTCAGGAAATAGAGTTTTTTGAATATCCGGAGCGCTTCATCGGTCAGGCCTGATTCAAAAGTCGCTTCGCCGAGTGCTGCGTAGGCGTCCCCCGATTCCCGGCAGTCGGGGTAACTGTCCAGCAGGTTCGTCAGGTCGGATCGAGCGCCGGTATAATCTTTCAGCCCTATGCGGAGGTTCGCGCTTCGCAGGAGCGACGGGGCGGCAATTTTCGCTTTACCGAAACGCTGCGCGGTCAACTGGTATTCATTTATCGCGTCGATTGTATTGCCGGAATGTTCATACAGGACGGCTATTGCGAAATGCCCCTCGGCCACTCGTTTATCTCGCGGCGTTCGCAGGAATATGCGCCTCCAGACGGAGATTGCTTCGGTCAACAGCAGGTCGCGCTGGCGATTCATTGATTTACCGGCAGTGGGATTGTGTACGATAATCGCCTCGCCGGTGAATCTCGCAACCAGGCCCACAGACCCGCAAGCAAGTTCGCACAACCTCTGACCTGTAACGCGACGGAAATGCAGGCTTACAGGCCTGTTACGCACGGGTTTATTTACGAGAACCCAGTGGAGGTCAATTTTGGCCTTGGTGGCAAAGCGTGAAAGCAGGTCCGATATGGAGGTTTGCAGGCATGTCGCTGTCCAGCGTAGTACAGGCCTCTTTTCATCCACCCGCCTGATTTTCGCCCCTAGCATTGCATCGGCGGATTCGCCGACCCCTTCGCTCAGCAGTTTTCGCAGGTCCGTTTCGTCAAGGCCGGCAAAAGGATCAGTCCACCGCGTATCGCTCCAGGATACCAAATGGTCCATACCGTAGAACGACAGCGCCTTCCTTGTAAGCACTCTGGCGATGAGGAATTCGCAATCCGTCTTGGCAGATGAGCAGTCCGCCGACAGGGCGGCAAAGGACGATGCCGCCATGTAGGCCTTCATCCTTGCCTGCAGGTGTCGCCCGTTTCGTTCGCTTAGCACAGCCAATCGGTAATTTGCCGCCGCCCGCACTGCCGGGGACTCGCTCTGGGATGCGGTGATGAGGGGTTTTTCGGCGTGGGTGGCCTTGTTGAGGTGTATAAAGCATTGCCCGATACGGAGTTGGAAAAAGTCGTACATCAACTCCCCTCTGGGCGACTTATTGGCTAGACCTGAAAGCGGAAGATACTGCCCCAGCGCCGAAGCGTAATCCTTTTTTGCGAAAGCATCCCGCGCCTGTTTCCAGGAGACGCTTTGGGCGTCTTTCGACTGGGTGATTACGAAGAGATCCTTTGGCTTGTCGGGCGACTTCTTTGATGGGTCTGACTGGAACCCAAGGGTTGTCTGTACTTGACGGAAGGGGATGTGGAATATGGAGGCAGCGAGTATCACAACTGCCAGTGTGTTGGCGATGAGGAATATCTGGGTGGTTGAAAGACGACGGAATAATCCACCGGTTTTTGGCGTCTCGTGTTTTTGTTGGCCCGTTGGGGCAGGTTTTTCCACCGCTGCCGGGGTCGCATCGGCTACCGGTTCTGAAGGGGCGTCGGCGGACTTGGCCGCCATTTTCGCATGCATCTTGGCCTTTTGAGCGGCGATGATTTGAGCGAGTTGATCAGAAGAACCGCTTGATTCCTCGATTGGTTCTTCGACTGATTCTTCGACTGATTCTTCGGCGGGCGCTTCAGCTTCGGACGGTTCTTCGTCGGCTTCTTCAACTGATTCTTCAACTGACTCTGTAACTGCTTCTTCGACAGGCTCTTCTGCCGATTCTTCTGTTGATTCCTCGACTGATTCTTCGGTGGGCGCTTCGGCTTCGGATGATTCTTCGTCGGCTTCTTCAACTGATTCTTCAACTGACTCTGTAACTGCTTCTTCGACAGGCTCTTCTGCCGATTCTTCTGTTGATTCCTCGACTTGTTCCTCGGCGGGCG
>DAOVLV010000373.1 GCA_030631085.1 Planctomycetales bacterium
AAGTTTGCGCCGACAGGATAGAATAATCGCGGGTCAGGATGCTTGCCTCCGTGCCCAGCGTCCCGCACGGCTAGTGAAAGTGGATGCGTATTAGTGGAGCGATTCTGAAAGGTGGAACCGCTGTTATTTGGGGTTGCTGTTGTTGCAGTTGCCCTGTCAGGATTTTTTTCGCTGAATGCCTGCGCTCTTCGCGACCCGTCCCGTCGCGGTCTTGAGTCGGCCTTTCTCGGCAGGGATCGCCGTCGCCTGGACGAACTCCTCAAGCACCTGTCTGATTTGCGAATGGTCTGCGCCCTGCTCCGGTCAGTATGCAATCTGGCGATTCTGGTGCTGCTGCTGTTCGCGTTCGATTCCAGTTTTGAAAACAGGGCGGTCGCTATCGGCGTGACTATTGCGGTGGCTGTTGCTCTCATCGGCATCTTCGTCGTGGCGATTCCACACGCATGGGCCAGTTATGCCGGCGAGCAGGTTCTGTCGGTAACGGCCGGTGTGTTGTTGGCCCTTCGCAGGGCGCTATGGCCCGTCATAGCGGTGATGGCCGCTTTCGACGTGCCGGTTCGCCGACTCAGCGGCATACCCGACCCTCAACAGGACCGCTCCGGAAACGGCGCGACTGATGTTGAAATGTCGCGTCTTGAGACGGCAGTCAAGGCCGAGATATTACAGGTCGCCTCCGACGGGAAGGCAGAAGGGGCAGTCGATGCCGAAGAGATGGAGATGATCGAATCGGTAATCGAGTTCGGCGATCGTCAAGCCGGCGAGATAATCACGCCCCGGACCGACATCGTCGCTTTGCCGTCCGATTCCACGCTGGAGAAGGTTCGGCGGACGGTCGTTGAGGCAGGGCATACGAGAATACCCGTTTATACCGGCGACATCGACAATATCATCGGTATCCTTTACGCCAAGGACTTGCTGGCGATCGAAGGGCCTGACCGGGCCGATTTGCGGTCCGTTATGCGAAAACCGTTTTTCGTACCGGAAACGAAATTGCTGGACGATCTTTTGCGGGAGTTCAAGGCCCGCAAGATGCACATGGCGGTCGTGCTGGACGAGTACGGCGGGACGGCGGGGCTGGTAACGATTGAGGATCTGCTTGAGGAGATTGTCGGGGAGATTTCCGACGAGTACGACCATGCCGAATCGCCTCTGATTAAGCGTATCGACGAGCGGACGGCAGAGGTTGACGGGCGGATGGACATCGAAGACCTCAACGACGCGATGGGGCTGAACCTGCCGGAAGAAGCCGACTACGAAACGGTGGCGGGGTTCGTCTTTTCCGAATTGGGCTTCATTCCGCCGGTGGGTCAGACGTTGAACGCCAACGGGGCCACCTTCACGGTTCTGGCCGCTGACGCTCGCAAAATCACACATCTGCGCGTCGTTATCGCCGCCGGTTCGGCCGGAGAGTAAAATTCGAATGTCGAAATCGGATGCGATTATCCGATATTTAGAAACAACAACAAAATAAACCGCAGAGAACGCAAAGAACGCAGAGGAATTAAAAATAACAACAACGTTTTTCTCTGCGGACTCTGCGTGCTCTGCGGTGAGGTTTTTTCTGTTGTATGCTTTTACTATATTTACCGCTAAAAAAACGTTGAACCGTGTATAGTGCGGGATATAATTCGCAACGGTAGCGCCGTTTGGAACAAGTCCAATCTATCGAAAGGAACAGTTATGGCCGACGAACATAATGTCATCAGGGGCGTCAGTTGGAACGAGGTATTCAGTTTTTCGCATATCCTCAAGTCTTTCAAGATGGCCATTCATCCCAGCAAGATTTTTCTGGCTTTGCTTGCAATTATTCTTACCTGCGCGCTGGGTCTTGTGATGGACAAGATATGGTCGGGCGTAAGTGATTCATCCGTCGTCATGGAGGGTGAGACCTGGGGATGCTGGGTGTCTCCGAGCCGGACCGCTTTCGGCGAAGCCAAAGAGACGTGGCTCGAAAAGACCCGCGTTGCCGGCGTAGCGGAGACGCTGGCCCGTACGCCCAGTGCCGATACGGACCTGGCAGCAGCAACCAAACTCGCCAAGGATGATTTTGGCGAAGCAGTCGAAAGGCTCGATGAGGCATTGGAACGGTCATACGAAAAGGCCTTGGATGCCGCCGATGACGCATGGGACAAGGAGGAGAAACGCATCGAAGGCCTCTCGTCCAAGAAGGAGCGAAAGAAGGATACTAAAGTCGCCGAAAAGGCCCGTCTGAATGCGGAGCGCGGAGCACTTCAGGCGTACATCGCCGGGTCGAATAATCTGGACAAGTGGAAGGGCAGCGGAATCTTTACCGGCTTTATGGACTGGCAGGGTCGATGCGTCTCCAACGCCATCGGTTCGGTCCGTCGCGGTAACTTTGCCACGGGTATCTCCGACCTCCTGAATCAGCGAGGTTCGATGGTCCAGACGGCTCCGGCGGTGCAGAACAGAACCCAGTTCGACGCTTCTACCAATGACCCCGAGGGATACGGCGTTCTTGCCTGGATCGTGCTGATGCTGTGGGGGCTGTGGTGGATGGTCTCGACGTATCCGGTTTATTCGATTATCTATATTGTCGTCGCTCTTGCGGTCTGGTCGGTGCTTGGCGGGGCGATCTGTCGCATCGCCGCGCTGCACGCAGCCCGTGAGGAGAAAATTTCAATAAAAACGGCAGTGTCTTTTTCGCTGTCGAAGTTCATCGGTTTCTTCACTGCACCGCTGCTTCCTCTGGGAATAATTGTTCTTCTCGGGATATTCCTGGCGCTGGGTGGGTTGCTCGGAACGATTCCGGTCGTCGGCGAATGGATCGTCGCCATATTGTTCTTCCTGGCGCTGATACTCGG
>DAOVLV010000189.1 GCA_030631085.1 Planctomycetales bacterium
GATTTCGCGTCGATTTGCGATGGCTTCGGATGCGAGGATCATTGCGACGGAGGTTCGCGGGTGCCAGAGTTTTTCCATTACCTCGACGAAGATTTTTGGCGGCAGTTTCAGCCGACCTGCGGCATTGACAGCAGCGGCGAGTGTGATCGTATCGCCGCCGGTCAGTTTTTCTCTGCGGGAAATGAGTTGATTGATAGTCGCCTGTATGAACGGTTTGGCCTCGTGGATTTCCAATCTCCCCGCCGCTATCAAGGCCGAAGTGGGGGCCGATTGCCCGCGCCGCTGTGAATCCTTGAGCACCTCAATAACCGCTGGCCCGACGGTGTTTATATCCAGCAGCGACGCGACGTGCAGCAGTTTATCCAGCAGGGCGATCTTTCCGGTTTTGTGGGCCGACAGTATGGCTTGGGCGATTTGCGGGGCGAATTTTTCCGGTTTCAGTCTCGCCAGTGCGTAAGCGGCGGCAGCGTGTTCATCGTCCGTTTGAGGTTTTTCGAGGATTTTAGCGATGGCGTTCGTGCAGGTTTTTCGCCCGGCGAGGCCTGCATCCAACGCCGCCGATGCGCGGACCTGCGGTTTGTCGTCGCCGAGCAGTTCGGCCAGCGTCTTGTCATCGCCAAGCCGGCACGCCAGCAGGGCGGCAGTGGAGCGGATTTCGTCGGCTGGGTCATCGGCGGCGAGACGAAGCGCCTTGCGGACGTGGACATTGTCGCGCCCGTCCAGAATGAGTCTGTGCAGAAAGACGCCCCTGGCATCGACGACCCGGTCATTATCGTCGCTGATGCAGGAGATGAATTTGACCAGGTAGAACCTGTCGAGTTGTTCGCCTTTTCGGGCGGGCGTGCGGAATTTCCCCAGGCGGTTCAGTACATTTACCATCGCGGAAAATTGGACGTCCCCAGCCGGGTCTAGCCCGTTTTCTATCCGCTCGATGAGTTGAGGCCGATCTTCCGCGACGGACACCGCCAGGAGAATTCCCCGCTCGCGTCGGAGCGGGTCTTCGTCGCCGAGCATGTCGATGATTTGCAAGTCCCGCACAATCGGTATTGCCACCCAGGCTGCCGCTACGCCCAGAATCGCCGCAGTCAGACCGGTCATAATTCGTCGCTGCCAGCGGTACTGCCTGAAATAACTCAATATCACACCCATACTTTATGAGTGTATGTCCGCCCGCCCGCTTCCGGCAAGGGTAATCATGTCCGGGCGATGTCAATCGTCAAAGCGAATTCCCATAAGTTCCGACCATCGTATCAGGTTCACCATCCTCCAGATATGCCGGTCGAACCGTTTGCGTCCCTCGGCTACCGCTTGCCATTCCTTTTGGGCTTCCTGGAAGTTTAGTGGACTCACCGCCGAAGCCGCGTCGCTCCGAAAGGTACTGTCGGCCCAGGGTTTCAGGGCGGTCAACCAGTTTTTTTCGGGCGTCTCGAAACCTATTTTGTCCTTACGTTCCAGAATTTCTTCCGGAACGATTCCGTGCATTGCGCGGCGGAAAAGCAACTTCCCCGTCCCGTCCGGACCGATGTGATATTCTTCGGGCAGGGACAGGCAAAACTCCGCCAGTTCCGGCGTCAGAAACGGGACACGACTCTCGACGGAAAAGGCCATGGAATTCCGGTCCTCATATCGAAGGAGTTTCGGGACGCTGGTCCGGGTCAGCGTCTCGAACATCTGCTCCCTGAGCGCATCGCGCCGGCGGCATTGGCGGGGAAACTCGGGTAAAACCGAACGCCGGCGGAACCATTCGCCGTTAAGCCATTGAGGCAGAAGGTTTTGACCGATTAACCTCAAGGCGGGGGCTTTCAATTTGTCGGGCAGCATGAATGCGCCCGTATAGCACAGTATCCATAATCCCCCAGCTGGCCCCGGCAGCCGCATCGCCCGTGCGAGCAGACGTGCTGCAGCAAGTAATCGCCCCTGCCTCAAGAGAGAAGTTACGCGAGCGCCCACGAAATACCTGTATCCGCCCAGGATTTCGTCGGCTCCCTGCCCGTCCAGCATGACTTTTATCCCGGCATCGTGCGCAAGGCGAAATACACGATACTGCGCATACATGCTCGTTGTGCTTACCGGCTCACTTTGTGCGCCGATCATATCGTCGAGGTCTCCGACCAGTTCTTCCGGACTGATTTTGACTTTATGCGAATGAGCACCCGCCTGATTAACGATAAGATCGACCCATTTTTCCTCGTTAATCGCATTGTCCGAAGCAATGTAACTGAAGGTGCTGATTTGCAGGTCGGCTCCCTGGATGTGTCGCATGGCCATGACAATGGATGAAGAGTCGATCCCGCCGGATAATGCCGCACCGACGGAAACATCGCTGCGAAGATGAATTTGAACGTTCCGGAGAAAAAGTTCCCGTAACCTTTCAGCCGCTGCATCAAACGACAGGTCCGCCTGCCGGGACGTGTCCATTCGCCAATAGCAAACCTGCTCCGGCTCGGAATGCGAATCGACGGGAATCTCAATGTAATGTGCCGAACGGAGCTGGCGAATGTCGGCCAGGAGGGTCTGGTCGCCGTAATCGGTCATGCCGAAACGAAGATACTCGTACAGACGGGACGGATTCGCCCGACGAGCGACGTCTCGAATCTCCAAAAGGGATTTTAATTCGCTGGAAAAAGCGAAAAACCGTTCACAACTGACGTAGTACAGAGGTTTAATCCCGAAAAAGTCGCGCACCAGCAGCAACTTGCGATCTTTGGTGTCCAGAATGACGGCAGCGAACATTCCAACCAGGCGACTGATTGCCTCGTGCCCCCAATGCGCCCATGCCGACAACAGCACCTCGGTATCACTTCGACTCCGAAAGCGGACCCCCTTCGCTTCGAGTTCTTCCCGCAGTTCGAGGTAGTTGTATATTTCCCCGTTGAAGACGATGTGATATCGCCCGTCGGGCGTGCTCATAGGCTGAGCGCCCGCCCGGGTAACGTCGAGAATGGACAATCGCCGGTGCGCAAATCCGACTGAACAGCCCCCCGGCAACTCGTCGATGTTTCGTGAAACCTTCACCGACCCATTCGGCGACCACGAAAGAAAACCAAGGTCGTCAGGCCCTCGATGCGCCAGGCAATCGCTCATTCGCGCAAGCGTTTCCGAGTTCACGCAGGTTCCGTCGAAACGTATAATCCCGGCAATTCCGCACATGATAATCTGGTTTTTCGCCGCCCGTTTTGCGAATTTAGTTTCCCGTGGTCTTGTCAATAAACTGCCTGAACCACAATTCCAGAGACAATGCTCCCCACAATGATCGTCCGAAGGGTTGCTCCGACTCGATTGCCGACGACAGCGACCGCGTATCGAAAAGCCCCCTTTCCCTGCAACGTTTGCTCAATACGATGTCCGTAACGAAATCACGCAGGTCTGTCTGCAACCACTTCGCCAATGGGACGGGGAAGCCCATTTTGTCTTTCCGGTTCAATACGTCCTGCGGGACGAGGTTTTCCACCGCCCTGCGGAACATGTATTTCAATTGACCGTTTTTGAACTTGGTAACGGGGGATATTGAGGCCATCAGTTCGACGAGACGGTGGTCGAGCAGCGGCACCCGCGACTCCAGCCCCCACGCCATGCTCGTACGATCCTCGACGTGGAGCAACGATTGAAGATGCCCCTTCAGGTCGAAGCAGAAAATGCGGTTAATCTTCGCAGCCGCTCCGTGACTGTCGAAGATCGCCTTAAACTGCTCGAAGGTCTGCTCCGGATCGGAATGGAAGTCGTCGCTGAGAAATTTCCGGTTATCGCAGAAACGGTCAACCAGTCGGAAATATCGTCTTGCCGGTTCCTCGAAAAGTCCTTCCCGCCAGAAATTTTTCAGCATGGGCACGTAGTTTTCCAGGCTGGGAAGGCTGGGAACAATGGTTTCCAGCGTGGCGACGTACTTCGCCCGATGGGCTGTGTCTTCAATGGCGCCCCTGATGCACTCTTCGAGATACGCGACGAGGTATCTTGCATATCCGATGAACAGTTCGTCTCCGCCCTGTCCGCCGAGGACGACCTTGACATGCTCGCCGGCCAGTTTGGAAACCCAGTATTGAGGGAAGACGCCCGGACCCGCAGCCGGTTCGTCCATGAAGTAGGTGATCTTTTCGATTGACTGGGCGAAATCGTCGCAGTTGAGATAGGTTTCCAGATATTCCGTATTGTTGGATTGCGAAACCACCTTTGCGTAGCGTGTTTCGTCGAATTCGTTACCCTCGTGAAACGCGCCTGTAAAAGTTTTCAACGGGATATCATCACCCAGCAGCAATCTTGCCAGGCAAACCACTGCCGACGAATCCAGTCCGCCCGAAAGGTGCGTTCCGAGCGGTACATCCGCTCGAAGCCGAAGGCGGACGGAATCCTCCAGTATCCAGTTCAACTTGTCCACGAAGTAGGATTCATTATGCTCGGTATCGATTTCGAAATTAATGTCCCAGTACTTGGTAATTTCCGGTGATTTTCCCGCCTTGAGGATCATGTTGTGTCCGGGCTGCAACTTTCGGACACCCTCAAACAACGTATGGTCGTCGAGGCAGAACTGGTAAGTAAGATACTGTCTTAGCCCGTCTTCGCCGGCGCGAGGCTCAACCGCGCCGGTTGATAAAATAGCCTTAATCTCCGAGGCAAACGTCAGCGATTCTCCGTTCCAGGTGTAATAGAACGGTTTGATGCCCATTCGGTCCCTGCTGCAGAAAAGCGTACGGTTCCCGGTGTCCCACAAGGCAAAAGACCACATCCCGTTGAAACGCTTCACGCACTCCGGCCCCCACTGCTCGTAGGCATGAACGATTACTTCGGTGTCCGAGTGCGTTCGGAACCGGTGTCCGGCCTGGCGGAGTTGCCTGGCGATGTCCTGGTAGTTATAGATACATCCGTTAAATGTTACCCATATCGTTTCGTCTTCGTTGGCTAGCGGTTGATGGCCTGACTCCGGATCGATAATGGACAGGCGTTTGTGTCCTAACCCACACTCACCGCCCGGAGATATCCAGATACCTTCGTCGTCGGGTCCACGATGGGCCAGAGTGCTTAGCATTTCTGCAAGCGTCTCGTTCATCGCTCCGGA
>DAOVLV010000458.1 GCA_030631085.1 Planctomycetales bacterium
GCTTATCAAGCCCTGCGACTTCGTATGGGGTATTAGTCTGTCCGTGGTCGGCCAGCAGCGTTACTTTTACAAGTCCGTGTGTTTCCATAACTATCTGGTTGACGAATTGCTCCAACCTTCCGAGGGCGTGGAGTTGCCCTTCTTTTCCGTAGCGCGAGCCAAGGCCGGCAGTGGAAACGAAATACGCGATTACTTCCATTGTTTCGCGCCGGTCCCAGAGGCGTTTGACGCTTGCGAGTTCTTTCTCGAACATGGCCTTGGGATTCATATAAGCGGTTCCGTCGTCGAGCGGCGAAGCGCGATACTGGATAATCTTTACGAACGGTTCGTTCTTCCCTGCGATATAGTCGCCGGTGCCGCCTACGACGGCGCGTTTGGTTCGATGGTAGTATCTGGCTTCGTATCCGCTGCACGGGAAGTACCCGAAGGCGTCCTCAAGGCACAAGTCGGTCATCACCGGATACGGCGCGATTACCACCGCGGGGCGGTGGAACATCCGCAAATGCCCGGAATCGTAAAACTCCTTCACTACATCAACGGGGAAACCATCCAGCACCAACACCAGGTGCCGGCAGAAACCGGGTTTAATGGCGTCGAGATGGATGATTTCGTCCGGCTTGGCGTTGCCGCTGCGGTCGTAGGCGATTCGGGTAATCCTGCCGGTCGAATCGAACATGCAGAAAAAATCGGCCTGGCCGTCGCCGTCGGTGTCATAGTCGGCGCGGGCGTCGTTTATTGCAATCGGCTTGGCGGGGAATGTTACCGCTCCGTTACAGCCCGGCATGATCAACCACGCTGCCGAAAACAACAATATCATCAAAATCAATTTGGGATTTTTAATCATTGGCGATACTCCACGAGATATTCCCGGATATACTACTGTCCGAAGCCTCTGGCTGCAAAATCATCTTTTCATTTATACAGTACAATTGTATTTACAATGATATGAAAGCGATTGTCTATAGCGTCAACCCGCTCGGGTGGGGCACGTGCAAGTGGCTGAAGTTCTTTTGGCCCGGATGTTTACTGAGCCGGTTAAACGGTTTGGTCCTGCGCGAGATGGACCCGCCGGCGCTGCCGGGCGACGATTGGGTGCTCTGCCGAACCGTTCTTGGCGGTATCTGCGGCTCGGACGTTGCGGTTATCGCCCAGCGTCAGCCTCCGAACTCCTTCCTGCAATCCTTCACGACCTTGCCGATGGTGATGGGGCACGAGAATGTCGCGGTCGTCGAGCAGGCAGGTTCCGGTGTTGATGCGAGCTGGGTCGGTAAGAGGGTCTGCGTCGAGCCGACGCTCTGCTGCCGGGTACGCGGAATCGCTCCGGCCTGTAAACCCTGCCAAACCGGACAATTCGGAGCCTGTGAAAATTTCTCCGCCGATGGAGACGGATCGTCGAAACTTCCGCCGGGAACGTCGCTGGGATACTGCGGGCCGGTGGGTGGGTCGTGGGGCGAATACTTCGTCGCACACGTTTCGCAACTTATCGACATCCCGCAGCAGATA
>DAOVLV010000243.1 GCA_030631085.1 Planctomycetales bacterium
CCGCCCTTGGGAGTCTCTCCGCCGGTGGGTACGAAACGAATCTCGCAGCCGCTTTGCGCGACGTTACAGACCGCCTTGAGGGTCGGCGAGTGGCGGGGATCGTCATGATCAGCGACGGTCAGCCAACCACAGGGAGCGAATCCGGTAATCGCCTCAATGCCGCTCGTGATTATGTTCGCCAGCGTGGAATTCCCGTCTTTGGCGTCAGTGTGGGCGATCCGGTTCCGCCTCAGAATATCGCGATGGTGCGTTTGCAGGGGCCTGCCGAGGTCCGCAAAGGTTCGGCAATCGAGTTGAAAGCATATATGTCCAACCGTAATTGTGCCGGTCTGGACGTGGAAATACGCCTGCTTCGCAGACCTGTAAATGCTGACGAGGAGTGGGCCGAGACGGGCGTGACCAAGCAGGTAACTCTTTCCGGGGAGGCAGGTTCGACCCGTAGCGAGGCGCAGGAAGTAACGTTGGTAGTGCCCAAGGCCGGTGAACTGGGTGAATTTTTCTATAAGGCGGAGGTTAAACCTCTTGCCCGCGAGTTTTCCGATGAAGATAACGCAGCCACGACGAAGATACGTGTCTCCGAAGAGAAGATAAAGATTCTCTTTGTCAGCGGGGACGCGGGATGGGAGTTTCAGCGTTTGCGCAGTTTCCTCCTTAACAACCCGGACCGTTACGCCGTCAGCGTCTGGCAGCAGGACGCCGAGGCGAAATTCAACCAGGAATCTTCCACCGAGAAGATGAGACTCAAGCAACTACCTCGCACCCGCAAGGAACTGTTCAATTATGACACTGTAATCCTCTACGACCCCGCCTATACGAAGGACGGTTTTGACGGGCAGTTTGTGGGTATGCTGGAGAGTTTTGTTTCGGACCATCATGGCGGGCTGTGCTACATCGTCTCCAACAAGAACAGCGACAGGATTCTTACCGGTAGCGGTCCATTCAAACCGCTTTCGGCGCTGCTTCCTGTGGTTCTCGGTCAGCGGTCGGGTGATATCGTCCATCGCATCGCCAGCGGTCAGCCTACCTCCTGGGTTATGACCCCGACGGCATTGGGGCTGGAGCATCCTGCCACACGCCTGGGGGGACGGCGTTCGGAGGAGACTGAGTCCATCTGGGAGATTCTTCCGGGCGTGTACTGGACGCATCCGGTTGTTTCCCTGAAACCGCTTGCCTCGGCATTGACCGTCAGCAGCGACCCGACCGATCGCATGTCGGGTCCCGACGGCGAACCAACTCCGCTCATTGCCGTGCAGTACTACGGTAAAGGGCGATCCCTGTACTTCGGGACCGACGAAACCTGGAGATGGCAGGCTGTCGAGGACGGGATGTTTTACCAGAAGTTCTGGTCTAACGTGGTGGACTTCCTGGCGGCGGGACGCCTTCAGAAAAAACGCATCATTATTACCACCGGCGCTGACCGCTTTGCCGTGGGCGAAGAGATGAAAATCAGGGTCGAAGCCTACGATCACACCTATAAACCGCTGACGAAAGACGAGTTCGAGGTGGACATGGTCGAAACCACCACCGGTGCGGTTCAGACCATAACACTCAGACGCGATCCCAGAAAAAAAATCAGCGGGCGTTACGAAGCGCTTATACCGCTTAAGGAAGTCGGGACTTTCGAACTGGCGGCAATGAAGGACGATCCGTCCTATAAGGGCGAAGTGGCCGGTAAAACGATTACCGTAACGCTACCGAGGGAGGAATTCGTCCATCCCGAAGCCGATCCTTCCACACTCAAGAGCATCGCTTCGGGTAAGCGTTTTATGATGGTCCACGAAAGCGACCGCCTGACAAAGTTGATTCCGCACGGAAAGATGACTGTCTTCAATGACGTTCCCCACGAACTTTGGGACATTCCGCTGGCAATCATATTGATAGTGATGCTGCTGGCGGCTGAATGGATACTGCGAAAGAAAAACAATATGACCTGACAATTTCCGATTTCCAATTGTCAATTTCCAATTGGAAATCGGAAGATGAGGAAAGTTGATGGCATTCGATGAACTTGTAACCGGTGGTATTCGCGCGAAGTTGAATTCGCTGAAATGGTCGCTTCGGGCGCACCTTTTCGGTAACGCCCTGGTGTGGATAATCCTGGCGCTGGTGGCGGGGATTTTCCTGACGCTGGGGATCGACTACGCACTGCACATGGACCGCGCTCAGCGAGGGTTGATTGTGCTTCTGGCGCTTGTTGGAATCGCATACGTTGTGTGGCGGTTCGGACTGCGTCCGCTTCGCGTTCCAATGGGCGAAGAAGAATTGGCGCTGGTGCTGGAAAACCATTACGGCGCGCTCGACGACCGTCTCATCAGCACGTTGCAGTTCGCAGCCCACGGTCAGACCCGCCTGGGCGCGTCGGAAGTACTGATCAAAAAAGTGGCGGACCAGGCCTGTGAATTGATGGAAAATCTGGAAGCGAGCGGACCGGTAGAATCGAAACGAACATGGAAACGGATGTCTATACCGGCGGCGGCGCTGGTCATACTGGCGCTGTACAGCGTTTGCTATTCGCAGGTGATGGGTCTGTGGTTTCAGCGCAACGTCCTTTTTGCGGATATCGCCTGGCCTCAGGAAACATACCTGAGCATTGAGGGCGGACGGGAGGTGGACGGTAAGTTACTCTTCAGGGTTGTTCGCGGAAGGAGCCTGAACATAACGGTCAAGGCCCACACCGGACACGTCGTACCGAAGGAAGTTACTTTTCACATGGACTTTCCGGGTCTGGGCACGACGGGAGAAAATGTAACCGGCGCAGGCGCAGGCGGAAATGTCTATGTAAAAAACTTCAGTAACGTGGCGGAACCGTTTGAATTCTACGTAACGGGAAACGACGACAAGACCAGAAATTGCTATGTAAAGGTGGTGGACCCTCCGGAACTTCTGGACGTCAGGTTCACGATTGATTACCCGGCCTATATGAATCGCCCGCAGGGTCAGATTGAGTTTGAGCGAGGCGTGCTGGCCGTTCCTCCGGGAAGTCGCGTTTCCCTGTGGGGTCGGGCCAACAAACCATTGAAGGGCGCTCGGTTGCTGCTTGACGGAAAGGAAGTTGAAACGCCTTTACGGCTTGTCAGCGCCGCTAAAACGTCCGAACGAAGCGCCAAGACCGGTCTAAAGGGGATTTCCGGACACTTCTATCTTCCGGAACGCACGAAAAAGTCTTCCATGAAATTACAGTTTGAACTTACCGACACCGAAGGGATAACGAACGAACACGGCGCGACGTACGCCATACGCATCGACCTTGACCGGCCGCCTTCGGTGAGCATGAATCGCACCGGTGTCCGGGCCGACGTTACTTCCAAGGCGCTGATACCGCTGATTATTCAGGGGCACGACGATTGCGGCGTTGCGGGATTCAATGTGTGTGTGGTTACCGTATTACATTCAAAGACGACAACGGCTCCGGCTTCGGCGATGAAGAAAATACCCGTCCCGAACGTACCGGACGCACCGTTCCTCCGGGAAGTCCGCGTTACTTACGAACTGGACCTGGAACCGATGAAACTGAAGGTCGGATCCCTGGTCCGCATACATACAGTCGTCCGAGACACCATGCCGGAATCCTTCGGGGGTCCGAATACAAGCAAAAGCCTTGTCCAGGCATTCAAAATCGTTTCAGAAGAAGAACTGATGACGGAACTGGTTCGCATCCAAAGGGAGATCAGCCAGGAATTCATCGGTACCGTCATGCTTCAGGGACAGGTTAAAGACAAAGTTCGCGCTACCGGCGACAGGCTTATTTCGACGGGTCTGGACGCGGAGGTTCGACGGGGGCTGAGTGTCGCCGGTATGGCCCAGAGGCAGATAGCGGCACAGTGCGCCACAGCGGCACAGAAGCTCAGCGATGTCCTCGACGAAATGAATTACAACCGCGTAGGTTCGCAGGCGGAGAAACTACGCCTGTCGGGGAAGATCATCCAGCCTCTTCTGGAAATTTCAAAAAAACCCATGATTAATCTCGGCGCAGAGCTGACTCGTGCGTCTAAAGAAACCGGTGCAGCGACTGTGGGGCAAATTACTACCAGCGCCACAAAGACGCTTGACGGGTTTTATACGGAATTGGAGAAGATACTCGAAGAGATGCAACGCGGTATAAGGCGTCAGGAACTGGAAAACCACCTGAAAGAGATAATTGAGGCAGGGACGAGAATACTCGAAGAAATTCGCAAGGAGGCGAAAAAAGAGACCGGAACAGTATTTGACACGACGACTCAGCCGGAGAATGAAAAATGAGAAACAGAA
>DAOVLV010000445.1 GCA_030631085.1 Planctomycetales bacterium
CCGCCGGAGCGGTAGATGTCATTGATATTGGCCGTTGAGTATGGGACGAACGCACACGGTGTAACGTCGCCGTCCCAGTCGATATAGAAGTATCCGCCGGGCCGGCCCGCGGCGATGCACCCGCTGCTGCTCGTTCCGCTGTTCCAGAAATCCGCGACAAATATCTTCCGCTCCAGCACCAGCCGCTGCGTGCGCCGCCACATCTCAAGTCGCTGTTCGGGTGAGACCATCAGGTCTAAAGTGTGTTTCCGTCCGATGGGCATGTACTGGAATATCCAGCCATAGGTTGCGCCCTGTTTGTCGAAATAGAAATCCGCGAATTTGTCGCTCGTTACCATATCGGCGTTGTGGCGGGTCGCGGTAACGGAGATTCCGAACGGGACGCCGACTTCGCGGAGGTTCTCCATTGCCTGCAAAATCCGCTTGTGAACGCCCTTGCCGCGACGCTGGTCGGTCTCTGCCTCAAAACCCTCGACCGAAATGGCGGGCGAGACGTTTCCCAGTTCAGCCAACCTCTTGGCCACTGCCTTCGTAATCAGCGTACTGTTGGTATAGACCATGAAGAAGTTGGAATCGTGTTTGGCTGCCATGTCCAGCAGGTCTTTACCGTCGTCGGTCCACATAAACGGTTCGCCGCCTGAAATTACCGTAAAGTACGATCCCCAGAGGTCTTCCTTCTCGGTGAGGATTCGGTCGAATGTCGCCCAGTCCAGTTTAGCAGCCGATGCCGAATCGCTGCAAGCGTAGCACCCAGTGCAGCGGAGGTTGCACTTCTTGCCGGGGCTGATCAACGCAAACAGCGGCGGCTTGAAACCAAGTCGCTGTTCAGCCTCACGACAGAGATCACCCCAGCAAAACACCTTGTCGAGCAACGTCTCCAGCCACCTTTCCGTAACGTGCCTCGAAATCAGGCCTCGCTCGATAGTGCGGTCAAAACTGTGCAAAATGGCCGTCAGGTAAGCGAGTTTGTCCTCCTGCACCTGTATGGGGCGGTTGTCCTTATTTTCCTCAACGACAATCCGCCGGGCCTTCTTTTCGATTAACTTCATTGAAGCCTGCCGCAAACGCCGGTGCCGGACCAGAAATCGCACCAATGAAGAAAAAGAATCATATTGCACTATTTTTGCAATGTTCATTTGGCATCTCCCTTCACTCTAGATTACCATCGCTAACGCCCCGGCCTTCAGGTCTTGCCAAAGCGCCGTTCAGGAATATTCGTTCAGCCGCCTCGATTTCCTTCTCCGGCGAGTCAGGAGAAACCTCTCGAAGCCAGGAAAACACAATTGCACTTGTCTGTCCGTCAATGGCCGTTGCCAAGGCTTTCGGCGAAGCTTCGGCAAAAATCCCATCCGACATCCCGCGTTCAAGTGCGATGGAAACACGATCCAGCAATGCGCGGTATTTATCCTCCAGAGCAAACGAAAGTGCCCGTTCCCCGTAAAGAGGTGGGCCGTGCATCTCAACAAAGTACAGACGAACAAAATCGAGGTTATCAAAGAAGAATCGCAGTTTGGCTTCGATGAACCCCTTGACGATAAGCACCGGCGAGGTCTCGTCGGCCATCGCGCCGGAAACCGACGCAACCAGTTCGTTCACCTTCTGTTCGATGGCCTGCTGATACAGATTTTGTTTGCC
>DAOVLV010000175.1 GCA_030631085.1 Planctomycetales bacterium
AAATGTTGTAATATCTCTTCGATGGCTTCCAGTTCGGACTGCATTTCCTTGAGGTGTCCCTGGAGTTCCAGTAGCGGCTGGTTGTCCATGTCGGGCGTCAATTCGTCCATCGCCTTTTCGATATACCGCCCAAGCCGGTCGATTTGACCGATTAATTCGTCTCGCCGACGCTGGAGGTTTTCTCTTTGCCCGGCCAGGCTGATGGATTCGTTCATTATTTCATCTATGACGTGTTCAGCGACGAATATCGGCGTTTCCAGCCCCACGCCCAGGGCGATAGCATCCGAAGGTCTGGCATCGACACGAATGGTTTTACCGTTACGCCGAATGAAGAGCGTGGCGATGAAGGTATGGTCGCGCAGGTCGCTGACGACGATCTTTTCGACTTGACCACCCATCGCCTCAATGGTTTGTGCCAGCAGGTCGTGAGTCATCGGGCGGGGCATCTCGATATCCTTAAGCCGGCGGTCAATCGCCAGGGCTTCGGCGATACCGATAACGATCGGGAAACTTCGCTCCAGGCCACCGATCTCCCTCAGGAAGATTACCTGCTGCGGCGAGGTCTCTGTTATCACGATACGGGATAGTTCTGCCGGTATGTCCACTTCGGATGCCTCCGTAATGTCACGCACAACATTCTATTACACTATCGGGTTTTATGCAAGGGAACGAAATGCAAGAGTTCAGACGTATGCTTCAGGAAAGGCATTGGGCATTCGGCATTGGGCATTGGGCATTGGTGGTCGAGGGTCGTTGTACGCTCTGCTTTATAATTATGAAATTTTACCGAATCATGAAATTAAACAGGAAAAACTTTCACAAACCCAATGCCACCAATGCCGAATGCCCAATGCCGAATGCCGCCTCATGAAACCAACTCAATCTTGACAAGGCCAGTCAAGGCTTTAGAGTCTATCCACTTACTGTATCGAGTCAATTTACAGGAGCGTACAAAAATGGCGCAATTGGCAATTAATGGCGGAAATAAGGCGTGCGAGCATACCTGGTTGACCTGGCCTATATGGGACGATCTGGAACGCAAGTCGCTCATCGACGTTCTCGAATCCGGTAATTGGTGGTATGGCGAGAAGGTCAGGCAGTTCGAGCAGGCGTTTGCGGATTTTCAGGATGCGAAGTTCGGCGTAACGGCCTGCAACGGGACGGTCGCGCTTGAGGTGGCGCTTCTTGGGCTGGGGGTCGGCGCGGGCGACGAGGTAATCGTCCCGCCGTACTCGTTCGTAGCCACTGCTTCGGCGGTCCTGCGAGTCAACGCGATTCCGATCTTCGCCGACATCCATCCGGAGACGCTCTGCATCGATCCTGCCGACGTGGAGGCCAAGATCACCGATAAAACCAAGGCCATCATGCCTGTTCACGCCCTCGGTTACGTTGCCGACATGGACGCCCTGAGCGAACTGGCGGAGAAGCATAAACTGTTTATCATCGAGGACGCCTGCCACTCTTGGGGCAGCCAATGGAAGGGTAAGGGAACCGGCGCGCTGGGCGACTGCGGGGTCTTCAGTTTCCAGCACTCCAAGAACATCACTAGCGCCGAGGGCGGAATCATACTGACCGACGATGAAGACCTTGCCGACCGCTGCCGGAGTTACACCAACTGCGGGCGGGGAAAGGGTAAGTCGTGGTACGAGCATTACCTCCTCGGCAGCAACCTGCGCCTGACGGAGTTTCAGGCTGCGATTCTCCTGGGACAGTTGACCCGCCTGGAAGACCAGACGCTCAAACGCCAGTCAAACGCGGCAATTCTGAACGAGGCGCTGCAGGGGCTGCCCGGTATCGCCATCCCGGTCAATGATCCGCGGATGACCCGGCGGGGTTATCACAGGTACGTTTTCCGGGTCAAACCCGACGAGTTGGGCGTTCCGCCGGAGCGGTTCATCGAAGCGCTCGCCGCGGAAGGCGTACCGGCTTCGTCTGGCTATCCCATTCCGCTCTATAAGAATCCGCTGTTCCAAAGAAGCGGCGAAGGTCCGGCGTTTTGCCCGACCTCCTGCCCGTACTACGGCAGGAAAATCGACTACACGACAGTTCGCTGTCCTGTCTGTGAGGCCGTCTGCTGTGATACGGTCTGGTTGTCGCACATAATGCTGCTGGCGGACGAGCGGGTCATGCGCGACATCGCGTCGGCCATTAAAAAAGTCTGCGAAAACGCCGGCGAATTGAGGTGAAAAATGTTCAGAGCATCGGCTGCTGAAGTGAACCTTTCCCCGCCCGTCGGCGGAAAGATGACCGGATTTATCGCGCGGATAAAGCCTTCTGCGGGCATACACGACCCCATAATGGCAAGGGCGGTTATGCTCGACGACGGCGAGACGAAAGCGGTCGTCGTCTCGTGCGACCTGGTGGGTTTGGAGATGCCGGACGTTGATGAGATTCGCCGACGCATCACCGAAACCTGCCGCCTCAATGCGTCGAACATCCTTCTGACCTGTACTCATACTCACTCCGGCCCAGCCACTCTGTCGCCGTCGGGGCCTGATGCGCCCTGGCCGGAAAAACCGGACCAGGCTTGGCTGAGCGAGGCGAAGGCGAAGATCGTGGAGATGGTCGCTTCGCTGCCGTCGGCCTTGGAGCCGGCCTGCGTCTGCACCGGTTCGGCAACCGTCGGCGGCATCGGATACAACCGCGAGAGCGAAGAGCATCCCCTCGACGAAAGTCTCGGCGTAATCGGAATCGACAGCGCCGATGGCCGGGCCATCGCCACGATAATCAACTACGCCACACACGCGGTGGTTCTTGGCGCGAGAAATATTGAATATTCAGCCGATTTTCCCGGTGCAGCCGTTCGCCACATCGCCCGGTTGCGAGGCGGCATCGGAATGTACCTCCAGGGCGCTTGCGGCGACGTTGACCCTGCCGTCTATCGCGATCGAGGCTGGGGAACAGGCACGTTCGAGGACGTTGACGAAATCGGCCTGAAACTCGCCGAAGCCGCCGTTGCGGCGCTGGTCGATGCGCCGGCTGCGGAGGAGGTAAAAATTCGCTTCGCCGTCGGGGTGATTGATGTTCCGCTGGATGGGCCGCCGACGCGGGAAGAACTGGATAAAGTTTCCGCCGATGCCCGATCACTCGTCGCCGACGCCGACCCCGCCAGGCAATGCAGCGGCAGGGCGCATCTGAAGTGGGTCGGTAGAATCCAACAGGCAATAAAAGCCGGCAAACTCCCTGCAACCTTCGGCGTCGAAATCTCCGTCCTGGCCATTAACGACCTTCGTCTGATAGGCGTTCCCTTCGAGGTTTTCACCGACATCGGCCTGGGGATAAAGCAAGGTCTGAAGCCGCTGGAGACATTTTTCGTAGGATACGCCAACGGATTCTGTGGCTATTACCCGACGCGGTGGGGCAAGGACCTGGGCGGATACGGCGGGAAGGCCTCCTGTCGCTTCGGCTTCGGGCCGCTGCTTACCGCAATAGGTTACAACGCCGACGAACAACTCATCCGCGAAGCCATTGCCTTGGCGGCAAACATTGGAGATGATAAAATCAAATGATTCATCGCATTGAAGTCAGGCTGCGAGAGGGCTTCGGCGACCCGCACGCCGAGAGCGTTCTCGCGCAGATTCGGGAATTGGGAATCGAGACGGTATCAGCCGTTCGTTCAGCGAGGTTGTTCTTCCTTGAGGGCGACTTGACCGACGAAGGCGCCCGGCGCGTCGCAGCCGAACTGCTCGCAGACCCGGTAATTGAGGAGTTCCGTAGCACGGGCGTCTCGCCCGTGAATGAAAAGAACATGGCCGAGACGGCCATGCTACGTAGCACGGGCGTCTCGCCCGTGAAAGTTCATGGCCGAGACGGCCATGCCACGGTTATTGAAGTCCATCGCAAAACGGGCGTAATGGATCCTGTAGCAGCCTCTACCGAGCAGGCAATCCGCGACATGGGGCTGGAAATCGCTTCGGTTCGCACCGCCCGTCGCTACGAATTGAGCGGCGATGTTAACGACGAGCAACGAGCGATAATCGCCCGCCGGCTGCTGGCGAACGACGTAATCGAGGACGTCCATTTCGCCGCTTTCACCCCGCCGGAGACGCACACAAGCAAGTACGAATTAAAAATCGTCGAACTCCCCATCCGCGATCTCGACGACGCCGGCCTGGAAAAACTCAGCAAGGACCGCGACCTGTTCCTGAACCTGACCGAAATGAAGGCTATCCAGGAACACTACCACAGCCTGGGGCGTGAAGCGACCGACGTGGAAATCGAAACCCTCGCGCAAACCTGGAGCGAACATTGCGGCCATAAGACATTCCGCTCGGATGTGCGGGTTACAGACGAAAACGGCGACGAAATCGAGCAGATTCCCAACCTTCTCAAGACGACGGTCTTCGGCGCGACGAAGGAAATGGACAAACCCTGGTGCATCAGCGTCTTTGAGGACAATGCCGGCGTAATCGAGTTCGACGACGAATGGGCTGTGTGTTTCAAGGTCGAGACGCACAATCACCCGTCGGCTTTGGACCCCTACGGCGGGGCGGGCACAGGCATCGGCGGTGTCGTCCGCGATCCGATGGGAACCGGGATGGGGGCTTTTCCGGTGGCCAATACGGACGTTTTCTGCTTCGGCCCGCCCGATATGGCGATTGCGGACGTGCCCAAAGGCGTCCTTCACCCGCGGCGGATAATGCGCGGCGTGGTGGCTGGCGTGCGCGATTACGGAAACCGCATGGGCATACCGACCGTCAACGGAGCCGTCTATTTCGACGAAAAGTATATCGGAAACCCGCTGGTCTATTGCGGGACCGTCGGCCTGATGCCGAGGGAAAAGTGCTTCGGGAACCCCGGTTCCGGCGACGCGATTGTTTGCGTCGGCGGAAGGACCGGACGCGACGGTATCCACGGCGCGACCTTCAGCAGCGGCGAACTGACGCACGAACACGAAACGGAATTCTCCGGCGCAGTCCAGATAGGAAACGCCATCACCGAAAAGAAAACGCTCGATACGCTCATCCAGACCCGCGACGCCGGGCTTTACTCGGCGATTACCGACTGCGGCGCAGGCGGACTGGCAAGCGCCGTCGGTGAGATGGGCGAGCACCTCGGCGCTGAAGTACACCTCGATCGCGTCCCGCTCAAATACGCCGGGCTGAGTTACTGGGAAATCTGGGAGTCCGAAGCGCAGGAACGAATGGTGCTGGCTGTGCCGCCGGAGAACGTTGAAGAA
>DAOVLV010000068.1 GCA_030631085.1 Planctomycetales bacterium
GAAGTCGAGAGGCCCGGGGTCATACGTGTTGACGTCCTGCTCTGTACCGCCGACGCCATCGTTGACGTCGACTTCGTTCTCACTAAAGTCGATTCTGTGGTCGTTTGTTCCTACTCCAGAACCATCCACATAAGCTCCCGGCGTCCAGCTAAGAACCACCTTGGGGCACACATCGGTGGCCTCGTCGGCCGGGTTGGGGTCTGAGGCGGCGCTCAGATCAGTGTAAATTTCAACGTCGATGACCACCGCGCCGACCGACGCGATGTTTCGGGTCGCCGCCCCCTTAAGGCTGTTCAGCGTCAGTGTGAATCCGTCATCGCCGGCAACGGTGATGGGGCCTGTGAACAGTCTTTCGAAGTTCGTGTTATGAGTGTCGCTGTCAGCGGCCGTCCACTGCAACACGAGGTCGCCGGTCGAGGCACTCAGATGAGACTTGGTGACGGAAGTCGGAGTGCCTTCGTCAAATCTGTAGACTTTATCTCCTTCTTGGTTGCCCTGTCCATGCCATTTGGCGTACACGTTATGAATGATCGCGCCGTCGGGCACGTCAAAGGTCCAGGACACCACCGCATTATTGATCCAGCCTATATGCCATTGAGTAGAATCATCGGTGCCGTCCGGTTCCCAGGCGCCACGCGATGATCCACCATCGTCACCACCGAGGGGACCCGTAAACCCGACGCCGGCAACGTTGCCGTCATCCCCACTTTTCTTAGGCGGGTCGATGGCGACCAGCGTGCCCGCAGCCGATCCCGACACGATGTGATCCGGGGTGACGATGATCGCCGCGTCGGCCGAGGTGGTCGCCAGGCCGAGGAATGCCATCGCCACGACGGCGAGGGTTAATACGGTTTTGATTCGTTTTTTTGTAGTCATGATTTTCTCCTTATTTTGCTAGTTCAATCTTCGCAGGCCTTTCCTACTTGGGCTCGGCGACACCTGCGAGTCGAACCTTGAGCGCAACCGAGGCTTGGCTTTTCATTGCCTTAATTGCTTCGTAGTTCTTCTTTTTGCCATCTGGGTCGCTATGCTTCACCTCCGCAGGAAAATCCGCGTCGTCGGTCCGGAAGCTGTGCAAGGGCTGCCAGGGCTTGCCTTCCACCTTGAGGTTGCCCATCGGTGAGCGGGCCCAGGCGTAACGAACCGAAACCGGCTCTTGCACCAGGGGGCTGGAAACCAGGATCTGTTTGTTCTTCAGTTCCTTGTCTTTGACGCTCTTCACGACGGCTTGGGCCAGGTAATGGATACCTGATTTGTCCGCGATCGAAAAGCCTTCGAGTTCCGAACCCATATCGTCGGGGAACACGACTTTATCAAAGGTCAGTAGCAACTTGTCGCCTTCTGGCACAGCGGACACGACCTTCGCCGACTCCCATGAGATGTCTTTCATCCCATACACCGTCTTCAACGCCCAACGGGCCGTCCGGATGCCCAGCGCTTTCTTTTTCTTGGTGTGTAGTTGAGGGATTTTTTGGTCGTAGGACGGAATGAACGCGGTGTGTTCCGGATCATTGAGATCGGCCAGCCCCAGTCGCTGAGCCTCGCGGATATAGGCCGCGGTCGAAAACCCCTGCTCTTCAAAGTTCAGGCGGGTCTGAGCCCTGCCGCCGGCGCAGAAGCCGATCACGGCAACAGGCAGCTTGGAATCGTTAAAATCTTCACGCCATCCTTCCACCATCAATTTCATCAGAAGACGGTAGAATTTCGGATTGCAGCTCGTGTTCATCATCGCATTGTTGTAACCCTGATGAAAAGCCACGCCCTTGATGTTTAAGCTTTTGAAGACGCCAAACATGCCGTTGTAACAAGAGGCGGCATCGCTGGGGCTGCGACCGGGCACAGACCAGGTTCGGATGTTGCCGCTGGGATTCCTCGGCTGTCTGCGTTTTCTGGTGACGCCCTTGGTGCGATCATCTGCCACCTGTTGTTTCCACTTTTTGTCAGCCACTACCCATCTTTCCATTTCCGCTTTGAGAAAGGCTTCTTCGTTGAATTCGCTATGACGCTTGTCGACCCACTTCAAATACTCGGCCGCCATCGGATGCTCGGCGAATTTGTGGCGAGGAACCAGACTTTCCATGGAAGCGCCCCCCCGTCCGTTGTCGATAATACCCACCGGGATCTGTAAACTGCGCTGGATTCGCGAACCAAAAACATAGCCGATCGCTCCCATATCCATGGCAACCTCGGGCGTAACCACCTTCCAGTTTTTGTCAGTATCTTTGTTATTGATGAACTTGTCGGCCAAGTCCGTTTCGATGTTTTCTGATTCGGCGCCGGAGTTGATCCTGATGTGACGCAGCAGTGGCAAGTGAGCCATGGAGGCTTCGAAGTGGCCTTGATAGACCGCTCTGAGCCCGAAGGCCATGTTGCTCTGCCCGTTCATCACCCAGACATCACCAATCAGGATGTCCTCCATTTTGATGACCGCATCACCAGCCTTGATCACCAGGTTCTGACCAATCGCATTGGCGACCTGCGGCGCAAACACCACTTCCCAGCGCCCACTATCCCCAACTGCTTTGCCCGTGGCAGAAAGCTCGCCAAAGGAAACCTTCACCTCTTGCCCGGTAGGCGCCCATCCCCAGACCTTGATGGGCTTGTCGCGCTGCAACACCATGTTACTTCTAAAAATGCCATGGACTTTCAGATGCTCAACTGTAGATGAAGCAGCATTTCCATTGCTGGCCGTTGTGGCCGGAAGGGCGAGGATCGCCATCGCTATGGCGGCGAGGGTCAATACGGTTCTGATTCGGTTTCTTACTGTCATGATTTCCTCCTTACTTTGTTTAACAATTACTTCTTCGGTTTCGTTAGCAGCTTGACCATACCCCGACCAAGCGCGTTACCGACTTCCATATAGGTCTCAGCATTATGATTATAGTGATAACCCTGACCGCTTGGGGAGACTGTCTTGTCTCTCCAAAAATCCCGGGCTTCCACGGTTTTCACGTTGCCGACAAACTCCGGGTACTTGCCTTTCTCGCCGCTAACTGCCAACTGAGCATTGGCAATGGTCAGACCAGGTCCACTCAGCTTTTCTCCGCCAAAGGCGATGGTAGCGAGAGTAAAGGGGACTTTGGGGGCCTTGAACTCCTTACGAAGGTCCTTGATGAGGTTTACAAGGTTCTTTTCGTAGGATTTGGCCCAATTATCATTATATGGAGCAGCCTGGACGTGTTTTGGCGTGCTCTGGTCCTTGTGGCCCTGCCACCAGGCAAAGCCGGCGATTTCGTAGCCCTGACCTTTGTAAGCCGGGAAATACTTGGGAAGGTTAGTCAGAACAGCGTGAGTATCTTTGACAAAGATATCGTATTGCCAGCCCTGATACCATTGATTGGGATGATCCTCCGGCTTAATGGTGCGGCTTGACGGCGGCATGATGTCCCACCCCAAAGCCCTGTTTCCCATCGTAGCCTTGATGATGAGAACCTGCTCGTTATGGATATATCCCATAACATGCCCAAACCCCAGTTCCGGCCCGATAAACGTTGCTTTGGCGCCAAAGCCCGGTTGCAGCCAGTCCTTCCTGCTGCCGGCGGTAACCTGAACACACCATACATCGTTTCTAACAGTCCAGTTGCCCGCGTCATCCAAAAGATGGGGATACTTTTTTTCTTTCTTGGTAAGATATGCAAGCGTTCCCTTCGTAGTATCTGGTTCTATCCTGCCGAAACCTACCATGTTGGATTGCCCCATAAGAATAAACACTTTAACCGGTCTGGTAATGTCAGGAGGTTTGGTGTCGGGGTCGGGCAATTGCTGCTTCAAGTCTGTATTGGTCTTCTTTGCCGCCGATGTGATGGAAATACCCAATATCATCGCTGCCAGCAGATACACTGAAATCAACGATTTTTTCCGTATCATAATTTGTTTCCTATAAATCGTACTCAAACCGGCCGGTTGACCGGTTTGAGTATGAAAAAATTCACTTTAAACTGCCTGTTCGTTATCGATCAATGATCGGTAACTCTAATCGTTACTATGGTTCATGCTTATTGTTTGCACTTGCCACATCACTTTTTGTTTTTCAACAAGTCCGCCATTGCCCAGCCCATCGCCTGACCGACATCCATATAGGTCTCGGCGTTGCCGCCGTAGTGGCCGTTGGAGCTGCCGCCATGACAGAAGGGATTGGAATAGACAGCGGCCACGTTGCCCTTGAACTCCGGGTACTTGCTACTGTTACCGTCAACCGCGAGCTGGGCCTCGAGTATCTTTCCCTCATTGCCTCCGGCGCCCTTCTTGGTTTGGCCAAGCGTGGCAACGACGAACTTCGCTTTCGGGGCATTGAAGTCCTTGCGCAGCTGCTTGATAAAATGAACAAGATTCTGCTCGTATCGGCTGGCATGTGCGGCATTGTAGCGATCCTTGTCGCCTTGCCAGAAGAAGAACCCCGCGACCTCGTATCCTTTCGCGCCGGGGTAATACTTGTCGAGTTCGGCCAGAACCTTCTTTGCGTTGGCGACGTCGCCGTCGTACTGCATGCCGGCGTACCAGCCGATCTTCTTCGGCTCCGTGCCTTTTTCCCATTTGGCCGGCGAATCTTTATAGCCGGCGTAGACGAAGGTCTTCGTTTCTCCAGTCTTCTTGTCCTTCTCTTCGACCTCGTAGCGCTCGCTGCCGGGGGGCAGCAGGTCCCAGCCCAAGCTGCGGTTGCCGATGCAGCTTTTGAGGATGAGCACCGGCGCGTCGGTGGCGTGGCCCACGTAATGGCCGATGCCAAACTCGGGACCGATTTTCCCGCCCGTGATGGTCATCCATTCGTTGTTGAACTGCCGCACCTTTCCTGTGCCGCTTCCCATGACACGCGCGTATCGCACGTCCTTGCGCACGGTCCAGTTGCCTTCGTCGTCGACCAGGTAGGGGTACTTGTTCTTCTCCTGCACCGCGTAGGTCAGGAAACCTTCCTTGTCGCCTTTGATCTTGCCGGCCCCGACCATGTTGGACTGGCCCATCAGGATGTACACCTGGACGGGTTTAGTCATATCGGCAGGCTTGCCATCCGGGTCCGGCAATTGCTGCTTCGGATCAACATTGATCTTCTTCGCCGCGGCAGGAAGGACGAGGATCGCTATCGCCACGGCGGCGAGCAGCAGTACGTTTTTAAGTTGGTTTCTTGTTGTCATGTTACTTACCTTTCTTTGTATTTTAATTATTTTTTCTTTTCCGCTGTAAGCGACTTGATCAAGTCCACTTCCGATTGTCTATAGGGCTTCCCGTCAGGTCTAAGGACGTCATGAAACCACACCTCCGGCTCGGCGGTAAAAGTCCTTTTCCACGATGCCCACGGGTATTGGGTTTGGATTTTACCGGCGACTAATCCCCAGTTATAGGCCGCGATCTTATTTTTCTTAAAATACGGCAAGTGTTCCTTAAACCCACAGCCCGCTTTGCGTATCATATATTCGGTGCACAGCAACGGGCGTCCAAAAGGTTTAATGGACCCGGCTCGCTCGATCGTTCTTTCAATATGGTCATAAATGTGGAATGAAATAATATCAGAATTAGCCAGAATAAACTGATTAAGCCTGGTTACTTTGGGTCCGACCCATTCATTACTCCATAGGCCGGTTATCAACGGCTGGGAGGGATTAACCTGGCGGGCCCAGGTGAACATCTTTTCCAGCAAGATCAGGCACATCGCTTCTTTTTCCCTGGTTGTCATGCCGTCCTCTTTACCATCATTGCCCGGCTCGTTGTACAGATCCCAGATCAGAACACGCTTATCATCCTTGAATCGACCGATCACACCCTTGAAATAGGACTCCAGCGAATTATGCTTTTGAATATTCTTGAGAATATCGATATGCGGCGACTGGACCCAGCCGGAATTATGCAGATGCGGTTTGGGCTCGGGTTGTTTACCGAGTTTGGGATGCGGATTCCAGACACTGTCACACAATACCAGCATGGTCTTGATATCATGCTTGTCAGCAATACCGAGAAACTGATCAATACGTTTCAAGAATCCTTCACTGTTCTGCTGCCAGAGCAAGTCGTGAAGATATACACGAATGGTGTTCATCCCCATATCGGCGGCCCACCTTAATTCACGATCAATCGTTTTAGGATCAAAGGTGTCGGCCTGCCACATTTCAAGCTGATTAATGGCTGTGGAGGGAGTAAAATTACACCCCACCAGCCATGGCTGCTGCTTATACCACTGCCGGGCCTTTTCGGTTGACCATCGACCCTGCAACGTCAAGTCGGATCCGGTAGCGGAAAGACTAAACATTGACATAAGCAATGTTACCAGTACTGTCAGATATAAAGATTTCCTGTGCATTGCTCAGTTTCCTTTTTTAGTTTTACTTTTCAATTATTTCTTTTTTTTTCTTTTAGCAGTTTTCCGATTTCGGCCAGTGTCTTGATACTTGATTCTTCAAAATTACCATTTTTATCAGGGGCAACATTAAGCAGGAAATTCGAATTTCTACTGTGCGCTTTAGCCATATTGCTCATGACGCCCTTAGCATTTCCAGCGCGAAACCCCTCTTTCCAGAACCATTTCTGTTCCAGTTTCCAGCATGTTTCGCCCGGCGCCTTATTGGTCTCTGGGAAGTGCCTCAATTCCTTTACAGCAATGTCTGCATACGGCGTTCCTTTCTTACCCCAGTTCCACCAATTCGAACTGGCAAGGATGTTTGGACGTATGCCTCTTATGTGAGTCAGCATTTCATCTGCAGGCATTACCTTTGGGTCGAGAGCATCATTCCATATATAAAAAACATCCGGATACTTGGTCAATAGTTCTGCGATTTGTGCTTTCTGGAATTCATTCTGTTCTTTCAGGGTGTGGGTCGCAGGGTCGCATTCGGGCGGCAAGACCTTGTATTTCTTGGCGTCACCAAATCCCGGGTGACGCCAAGAATAGTAAAGCCCCACCTTTAATCCCCGGCTTTTGAATGATTTAATGAACTGTGCTACGAGGTCTTGCTGGTACGGACAATCAGGGTGCATGACGTCATATGTTGTATATTTGCTGTCCCACAAGCAGAAGCCTGAGACATGTTTTGCCGTCAGTACTCCATACTTCATGCCGGCAGATACCGCGGCGTCTGCCCACGCATCAGTGTCAATACTATCAACACCTGGGTTGAAGGTGGAAGGGTCATGGTATCCCGAGACCCATTCGACACCCTTATATGTTGCCAAATTAAAATGGATGAACATGCCGAATTTCAGTTTCAAGAATTCGTCCTGTAACTCTTTGACCGATTTCATCGTGACCGGCGCCTCTTTGTCCGGGCTTTTCGACTTTGCCGGCCTGCCCTGAGCTTGTCGAATGGGCGTCAGCGTGAAGTCCTTAATGGTCAATCCTTTGAGGCCCTCGTGCTCGCGGGAGAACGTCAGCACATTCTTTCCCCTGGCCAGGGTGACCTCGACCGGTTGAGTCTTATCCCACATGCCCACAGTGAAGGGCAATGCGATGTCGATTGGCTTTTCGGCGCCGTTGGCCGTGACCCTGAGATACTGCTTCCAGCTGGGTGTTACCACACGCGCGGTGAGGGCGTATTTCCCGGCCTTCGGTGCGCCGAATGTGTATTCAAACTCCTCGGGCTTGCCGTTACGGCTGTAGTGCAGCTGCATTCCGCCAAGGTTGCTCTCCATGAAAATGATCTTCCCCGTGCTCTTGGTGGGCTTGCTGCAGGCTGCCGCGGGAATGGTGATCACCCCGTCCCGGCCGACGAGAATCTTCTTATCCGCTTCGGTTATGGTCACCTTCGCAATGTCAACCTTCTCCTTGGTTTCATTCGCCTCGCCAATGTCCTCGCCGACCGCGGCCAGCGCCACGGCCTTGGCCTCTTCAATGATCGCACGCTGCCGGTATAGCGCTACGCCATTCCAGAAGTCGGGATCGCCGGAGAGGAATCCGAAGATTCGTTTCTCTCCCAA
>DAOVLV010000407.1 GCA_030631085.1 Planctomycetales bacterium
GATTTCCAATTTTCAATTTTCAATTTCCAATTGTGGGATGTCGCAGGGATGGTCATTACTCAATTCCTTCTTCTTCGAGATCAATTTCCCGTGTTGTAATGGTTCCATCTATTCCGTTGAGCGTAATCTCGACGGCCCAGGGGTGTTCCCTGTCGTCGCTTGTGAGAACTATCCTGGCTGAGTCGCTCGACCCGTCGGGCATGAATGTTATTTCATCCGGATCGTCCTGCTCGTCGGTTTCGAATTTGTCTGTTTCGTCCGGCGTGCTTTCGCCGCTGAGTTCGCAGGCCGCAACGGTAATGCCTTCGGGCAGGAGCGACTGCTCTATCCACCATGCCTTATAAGCGGTAAAGGCGCCGGGTTCGCCGAGTCCGTCGCGTTCGATTGTAACGATCGGCTGGTCAGTGTCGGTATCGAACGTCAGGCGGAAGCGTCGTCCGGCGAGGGCGGCTTCGGCGCGGGTTGACCTCAGCAGTGAAGCGATGCGCCCACTGGCGGCGTCGGTTTGCGCCTTTGACAGCGAACCGCTGAAAACTACGATAAAAACGCCCGACAGCATAACCACCAACGCAACGGCAAGGACCATCTCCAGGAGCGTAAAACCTGTTTCCGTCGCCGGTAGAGACGGCTCATTACTCAGTGTCTTCTTCTGACCAGCTCCTGATGTCATCATCTGTTTCGCTTTGTTTATCCGGACCTTCGGACCATAGTTTGTATGGCTTGCCGATATTCTCGGTGCTTTCGGAGTCAACCGGTTCGTAATGGAACGGCTTGTCCCATGCGTCCTTCGGTTTTTCGGTGAGGTATGGTCCTCGCCACTTTTTGGCGGCATCTTCGTCTGAAGGCTTTTTCCGCAGCGCTTCGAGTCCGCCCTCTTCTTCGGTCGGATAGTGCTTGACGTGCATGTTGTAGAGGCCCAGCGCCTTTTCGATTTCGGTGAGTTTCAGTTTGGTCGTGTCGATCTTGGCGCCTTCCTCGGTTCCGGAGAACATCACGATTGCCACACCGGCCAGCATGGCCAGAATTACCATTACCAGAAGGACCTCAATCAGCGTAAAGCCCGACCTGGTTCTCAGTTGCTTTTTCAACGTTCGATTCCTTTCAATTGTTTGCCCGTGGTTATCGCTCATATTAAAGTTCATTGTACCGCGCTGATACCGAAATACGTAGCACGGGCGTCCCGCCCGTGAATTTTTCCCGTTTTTCCGCACGGGCGAGACGCCCGTGTTACGTATTCGGTTAGTTTATGTTAAGTTACTTTATCGATTTTGCCATTGCGAATATCGGCGAGAGAAGTCCCAATGCGATGAACCCGATGGCCCCGGCCATGATTATCAGCATCAGCGGTTCGATGAGTCGCACTGCGGCGTCCACCTGGCGGTTTGTTCTGCGCTCGACCGCGTCGGCTGTGGTCAGGAGGACCTTTTCCAACTGGTTCGACTCTTCGCCGACGGCGATCATCTCGATTATCTCCGCGTCGAACAGTCCGCTTCGTCGCAGCGGATCGGCCAGCGGTTCGCCGGCGCGGACGTTTTCGGTTGCTGATTCGACGGCTTCGGCGATTTTTTCGTTACCGACGGCGTCTTTGGAGATCGTCAGGGCCTGGATGATCGGCACGCCGTTATGCAGCATGGTTCCGAGTACCCGGCAGAAGCGTGTTATGGCGACCATGCGGATCGCGCGCCCCGCCAGCGGGATACGCAGCTGCCAGTTCGCCCATAAGCGGTGTCCGTGGTCGCTGCGAATCCATGCGCGAATAAATAAAACCATCATCGCCAGCACGCCCAGCATCATCAGCCAATGATTCCGCATCACGCCCGAGAGCGCGAAGAGCATCTGCGAAGGCAACGGCAGATCGGTACCGCCGAGGAAATTCTGAAATTTAGGCACAAGGAATATCAGCAGCCCGCTGACGGCGACAACGGCAACGCCGGCCAGGACTATCGGATAAATCATCGCGCCGCGGACCTTGGACCGCAACTCGTCCTGCCTCTCGAGAAACTCCGAAAGGTTGGCAAGGGCTTCTTCGAGGAATCCGGCGTGCTCGCCCGCCCGGATCATCGCGACGTGCAGATCGCTGAAAACCTTCGGATGCTCGCCCATTGCCTCGGCGAGCGTCTCGCCCCCGGAGACGCTGTCGCGCACATGGTCGATAACATTCGCCAGACGGCTGTTGCCGACCGATTGCGAGAGGATTTCCAGGCTCCGCAGCATCGGAACACCGGCAGTGAGCAGGTCGGACAGCTGGCTATAGACCCCCGACAGCGC
>DAOVLV010000241.1 GCA_030631085.1 Planctomycetales bacterium
AAATAGTCAATAGAAAAAAGAATATTGAATATCGAGCAGAGAATTTTGAATTTTGAAGTAAAAGAAACAATTCTTACGCTGGCGTGTTTTTTACTTCGAAATTCAAAATTCTCTGTTCATTATTCAATATTCTTTTTTCTATTGACTATTTCCCTCTCCGGCGGTTAGTCTCTATTGGCAACCTATGGTCTATCAATCGACCCTGACAATTCGGTTGCCCGTTTCTTTTAAGGAGCCTTCGCTATGAATAAAATTGTAGCCGACGGTATAACTTTCGACGATGTTCTGCTGATTCCCGCACGGTCGGACGCCGATCCCGGCGATATCGACATGTCCACCAACCTGACCGGCAGGATAACACTGAACATCCCGCTGGTATCGTCACCGATGGACACAGTTACCGAGTCGGCCCTGGCCATCGCTCTGGCACAGGAAGGCGGGATAGGTATTATCCATCGAAACCTTTCCCGCAAGGCCCAGGCCCTTGAAGTCGAAAAGGTCAAACGCAGCGAAAACGGCGTTATTACCGACCCGATTACGCTTCCTCCGGACGAATCGACCGCCCGTGTCCGTGAATTGATGGCAAAGCACAATGTCTCCGGTATCCCGATCGTTACCGACGATGCTAAACTGGTCGGTATCCTGACGAGGCGCGACATGAAATTCCTCGATACGGATCGTGTCATCCGCGACGCCATGACCTCCGAGAACCTCGTAACCGCCCCACCGGAAACAAAACTCGATGAGGCCGAGAAAATCCTCAACCGCCACAAGGTCGAAAAACTCCTGCTCGTCGATGCCGACGGCAAACTCGCCGGACTCATTACAATGCGGGACATCGACAAACTGCGTCAATTCCCGCGAGGTTGCAAGGACTCCCGAGGGCGGCTCCGCGTCGGCGCTGCAGTCGGACTGCTGGACTTCAAACGAGTCGAAGCCCTGATAGCCAAAGACGTTGACGTAATCGTGGTGGATACCTCGCACGGACACAAAGAGATCGTAGCCGAAACGGTCCGGCAGATTAAGTCCACCTATGAAATCGACGTAATCGCGGGAAACATCGCCACATCCGACGCGGCAGAAGACCTTATCGCCGCCGGCGCAGACGCACTGCGAATCGGCATCGGCCCCGGCGCTATCTGCACTACTCGCGTCGTTACCGGCGTCGGCGTCCCCCAGATTACCGCCGTTGGCGACTGCGCAGCCGTTGCCGACAAACACGGAATACCGGTAATCGCCGACGGCGGCATCCGGCACAGCGGCGACATCACCAAGGCCATCGCCGCAGGAGCATCGGCGGTTATGATGGGGAGCCTCTTCGCCGGGCTGGACGAGTCGCCGGGTCGGCTTGTTATCTACAAGGGAAGGCGATTCAAAACCTATCGCGGCATGGGTTCGATGGACGCCATGATCGCAGGTTCTGCCGACCGCTACGGGCAGGCAGACCAAGCCGACCGCGACAAACTCGTCCCTGAAGGTGTCGAAGGACGGGTTCCCTACCGGGGGCCTTTGGGCGATTACGTCTATCAGTTAATCGGCGGGCTGCGAAGCGGGATGGATCACTGCGGAACAAAGAACATCGAGGAACTCCGAACAAAGGCGAAGTTCACCCGCATCTCATCGGCGTCGCTGTCGGAAAGCCACCCGCACGACATCACAATAACACACGAGGCCCCAAACTACTCCGTCGGTCAGGAAAATAATCTGGAATAAGTGATTGGTAATTGGTAATTAGTAATTGGTAACAGAGCGTCGGTTTTTTTACGAATTACGAATTACCAATTACGAATTACCAATTACCGCTTCAACGTTCGTATAATAACATATTCGCTATTCGTTCTCTTCGAGGAGATTGAAAAATGAAAAAGACGCCTTTTTTTCTGGTTGTGTTATTTGTCCTTTTTACCGTCGGATGTCAGGGTCCGCAGTTCAGTTCGGAGCCGTTGGGCGAGGTCGATTACGCAGAGGCATTCAGGGCCGGTAAGCGGGTTATGGCGCAATATTTTTCCATCGCCTCTGCCGATGCCGAATCGGGCAAAATCATCAGCCGACCTAAAGCGGTCGATGCGGCCAGGGATCGTCTGCTCGGCACCACCCCCGCTCGCAAACGCGCACAGATGCAAATCCGCCAAAAGGGTGATATGGTGTTCGCCGACGTTCAAGTGTACATCCAGAGACAGGATGTTGCCGCCATTCGTCAGATGCAGCCGGTAACAGTCGATAACGACGTGCCGAACCGCACGCCCGCCGACGAAGCCGCCGCCGTTACCACCGAACAGAACCAGGCATGGGAAACCACCGGACGCGATCACCAACTCGAACAGAAAATCCTCGCCGATCTATTCAGAGCATTAAAAAAGAACAAGTAGGCTGTAGGCTGGGACGGAGCGACACATAGTGTCCCTACGGGAAGCGGAGTCCCACCTTTGTTTAAAAAACTGCCGGGACTACGTTCCGCTTCGTCCCGACCTACTCAATCTTACAAGATAGTGAAAGGATAAATGATGGCGGAGTATTCGATCAGCCCGACCGGTGAAAAATTCAGTATCCCCGGAAAGGACAAATATGCTTCCGAGATGCGGCGCCTCCAGGGACTGACAAAGAAGGCCCGCGCAGAGGGCAAGGAAATCGTCGTGGTGATGGGAGTAGGCTTTGTCGGCGCGGTTATGGCTGCGGTCGTGGCCGATACGACCAACAAGAAAGGCAAGAGCGGAAAGTTCGTCATAGGCTGTCAGAGGCCCAGCACGCGGAGTTACTGGAAGATCCCGCTGCTGAATCAAGGCGTCTCGCCCGTCAAGGCTGAAGACCCCGAAGTCGAGCCGATGATCGCCCGATGCGTCAACGACAAGAAGACGCTCACCGCCACGTTCAACAGCGACTGCCTGAAACTGGCTGACTGCGTTATCGTGGACGTCCAGTGCGACTATACCAAGCACGACCTGGGCAACATGCGCACCGGATGGACGGAAATGAGCGCGCTCGAAGCGACGGTGCGAACCATCGGGCAGAAAATCCCGCCGAAGTGCCTGGTGCTTATCGAGACCACCGTAGCGCCGGGAACGACCGAATTCGTCGCCTGGCCCATTCTCAAGCGAGCGTTCGCCGCACGAAAAATCAAGGCAACCCCACTGCTCGCGCACAGTTTCGAGCGCGTCATGCCCGGAAAGGAATACGTCTCCAGCATCCGTGATTTCTGGCGCGTATGCAGCGGATGCAATCCCACCGCTCGCCGCCGAGTTGAAAAGTTCCTCAAGGAAGTGCTCAACACCGAAGAATTCCCGCTGACGGTGATGGACCGCCCAATCGAGTCGGAAACCACCAAGATCATCGAGAACTCATATCGCGCAACGACACTGGCGTTCCTGAACGAATGGAGCATCTTCTCCGAGCGGAACGGTGTGGACCTGACCAAGGTCGTCAATGCCATAAAGATGCGCCCCACTCACAGCAACATGATCTTCCCCGGACCTGGAATCGGCGGATACTGCCTGCCCAAGGACGGCGGGCTGGGATATTGGGCCTACAAACACATCCTGGGCTTTGACGACGGCGACGACGTATTCAAAATGTCCACCACTGCTATCGACATCAACGACACCCGAGGCCTGCACGTGGCGACGCTGACCCGCGACGCCTTGCGCAACATGGGCCGGTACATCGCCGGCGCAAAGGTGCTGATTTGCGGCGCCAGTTACCGACAGGACGTAGGCGACACTCGCTACAGCGGTTCGGAAATGGTCGTCCGCCGCCTGACGGAAATGGGCGCGGAGATGCGAGTGCACGACCCGTACGTCGAACACTGGTACGAACTGGAAAGCCAGGACACATATCCGGCTCCGGGACACTCGTGGGCGAGGTTCTTCCACAACCAGGACGGTGTCGCCGACATCCGCGTCCAGCCGGAGCTTTCCAAAGCTATCAAGGGCGCCGAAGCCGTCATCCTCGCTGTACCGCACAAGCCTTACCTGACGCTTGAACCGGATAAGGTCGTCAAAATGGCCGGCGGGCCGCTGGCCGTCATCGACTGCTTCGGCATACTCACCGACGAAAATATCCGCCGCTATTTCGAGTTGGGATGCGAGGTCAAGGCCCTCGGCAGAGGACACATCCAGCGAATCAAGGAAGAAGTCCGAAAGAAAGCAAAGTAACGATGCAACCAATCCGACAGGAGCACGCTTATGCAATCTGAAAGACCCGACGAAGACGCCCGCAGGGCGTACTGGGCTGAACAGATGGAGGCTGCCTGTGTCCACATGGCGGCGGTAT